>CAIXIZ010000041.1 GCA_903919625.1 uncultured Verrucomicrobiota bacterium | reverse complement strand
GCAACGACTCCGCCTGATCCTCGACGAGCGGGGTCTCGCGGCGGTGGTCGCGCAAATGGTTGAGGGCAAGGTTGCGGAGGCTTTGGTAGAGCCAGGCGCGCGGGTTTTCGACCTGGCCCCAGACCTGGTGCAGCCGGAGAAACGCCTCCTGGACCAGCTCCTCGGCCACCACGCGCCGGCCCACGAGCCCCAAGGTAAACCGCAGCAACGCGGATTCCTCGGCCTCAAACAGCTCGGCGAGCGTCGGGGTCGGGGCGGCGGGTTTCATCGGCACGGCAACGGGAACCACAGCGGACGCGCCCTCAGCGGGCAGCGGACGGTTGCGCTCGAAAGCAAGGGGTTCCATGGCGGGAAGGCGGGAAAACAGTCATCACTTCTGGAGAGTAAGACACCGGGGCGGCAGAATCCTTAGAAGAAAAGCCCCCCAAAGTCCAAGCCCCCGTAACATTCGTTCTCTTCCTCTTTCTCTTAATCTTTCTCTTTCTCCTCCTCGGTTCGACTCCGCCGCCCGCCACTCCACCCCACGTGCTCCACCGCGCAAAAGCGCAAATAACCGCAAAAAACCGCAACCCAGGCCACCCTCTGCCCAGCCTCCGGTCCCCACTCTGGCCAGAATTGTGCGCGGTTAAGAGGTTCATGCGACGGCCTCCCCCGGCAATTTCTTGAGCACGGCATCGCGGAACTGCCCAAAGAGCTGCATGACCTCGGCATTGCCCTTGCACTCGGCGGACAAAGCATCGAGCCCCTTCTCCACCTGGGATTTTTTGGTCTCGGAGAATTTCTCGCGCGCCAGCTCCAGTTCCTTCTCGCGCAGGGCGAGCCTGGCCTGGAGCGCCTGCACGTCTGCCTCCAGCCGGCGCGTGCGGTGGATGCCGGTTTGGAGCCGGGCCTGGACGAGGCTGACCTGCTCCAAGTCACGCGGGCCCAGTTCACCGGCTTGCTGGAGCCGGGCAAAGAGCTTCTGCGCCAGTAGCACCGCCGTGGCATCGGCCATGTCCCGTCCATCCTGGGCGATGGCGGTGATGTCGGCGGCCTGTTCGGCGGTGAGCTGCAAACCCGCGATCACCTCGGCCAGCGGACCATCGCGGACGGTGGCCGCCGAACGGGTGCTCAAGGACACGCCACATTGCCGCGTGGCGGGATCGTAGTCCGCACCGCGCAGACAGGTCGAATGGAGAGGAATCATGGCAATCCCTCCCGTTTATGGGTTGTCCCAGCCGTCGTTTTCACCGGCAATGGCGTGACGGCTGGCCTGGGGAGTTGATGGCTTGGTGTTGTTTTCACCCTGCCAAGATACCAAACCGAAACGGTGCATTCTGTATTACTTCTAATAGCAGTATGACAATAGGATAGCCAGTAGTGTGATCTCAGGCATTCTCCTGCAAGGCCTGTGCAAGGGTCTTGCAGGGTCTCCGCATGACCATTGCAACAATTTCGTCAGAATTACCCGGTCAAGGGGTATTTTTGTAAATTTGCCGAAATTTAAGCACGCTCTCCCGGGTGACCTGCCATTGGTGCTTTCCGGGTGGGTGTACTCCTTTGAGCTGGCCTCTTGCCATCAGCCGCCGCACCCACCTTTGGGAAGCATTGGGCGCCCCGCACCTGCCGAGGTGTTCTGCTACTGCGCGGGTGGTCAGCAGGGTACCGGGCGGCATCAGCGGCAGCCGTGAAACCGATTCCTCGAAGTAGAAGGGAAAAGCCGCTCGCCACGCCTGACGCGAAATCCGCCACCACTGCCGGCCATAACGGTTCCGCTGCTGCGTATTGATCCAGCCTTGCTGGATGGCCTTAAGAATGAGTGTTCGGTGGCAGCCTGCCAGTTCCGCCAGTTCGCCCGTGGTCAGAAAGGGACGGCCCGTCGGCCATTCGAAGCGGGCTTCGCTCAGTTTGCCAAACTGGGTTGGCCCCCGGTTTATCCCGTAAATCCGGTCCAACGGGTCTTCCACATATGGTTCCGCCTTGTCGCGCAGCCAGCCGACAAAACGCTCCAGCTCAACCAGGGCAATCCGGCGGGGATGATCGCGGGTCAGTTGCCCGCGACCGATCCAGTCCCGCAGCGGTTGGGTCGAGACCCCGAGCAGCCTGGCCGAGGCGCGCAGGCTGAGCCACGGACGGTGGCATTCCTGAGGATCCCGCAGTTGCGTCAGAATCAAATCCGCCCGCTGCGCGATATCCCAGGCGATGGGACCGCGTTTCCACGGGAGCCTTTTACGGTTTCGCCTCAACTGTACCCGGAGATGGTTCATGGGGTTTCACAGAAAAAAGTGGATAAACCACTAAGCAGCGAGGAATTTAGACCGGCTGCTGTCGGAACACATGAGGTGGTGGCGAACAGCCGGATATGGGCATCAGGCGGTCAGGGGAGATTTAGCACATGCATTGGACGGGCGTCCCGGCAAAATACCTGGATGGATTGGGCCATACCTTTGCCGAGGCAGCACCGCTGCGCAAATCCGCCCCGTGGAAGGCGGCGGCTTGCCTGATGCCACGGTTTAATCCACCCTTCCTGTCCCATGCGCCTTCCTGGCGCACATTTTTCAGGTGCATAGTTCCTTTTAAAACACACCATTTTTGCCTTGATCAATGGCCTCGTGAAGCACAGCATCAATTTCATGGAACGGATAAATCAACAGCTGCCGCTTGGCGGTAGGCGATAGTTTATAGACTCGGCTTCCAGTACCTGATTACTGTATCCTCAATTCAAAAATAAGTCACCCTATTCCACTAAAAGTACATCTTTACGCTGTCACT
>CAIXIZ010000040.1 GCA_903919625.1 uncultured Verrucomicrobiota bacterium | reverse complement strand
TGGTGAACAAAATCCAGGGCCGGAATTTACCCCAACGGGTGTTAGTGCGATCAGCCAGAATACCGACGATGGGATCGGCGACCGCGTCCCACAGACGTGGCCAGAGCAGGATGGCGGCGGCAGAGGCGGCGCTGAGCTTAAAAACATCCGTATAGAAATTTGTTTGGAACAGGATCATCGACATGAACACGAAGTTCGCGGCGGAATCGGCGGCACTGTAGCCAATCTTTTCGATAATCGGAAGTTTTTCGGTAGGAGCGGACATGATGTTGGGGATTGCGGGGTTAAAAAAATGAACTCAGGGTTGGACGGTCAGGGTAATTTTCTGGAGGTCAGAGTCGCGGGACGAAGAGCCGAGCATGATCACGAATTCGCCGGGTTCCACCACAAATTTCATGCCCACGTCGTGAAAGGCGAGCGATTCCGCCGGGGTGATGTCGAGGGCCACGGTTTTCGTCTCGCCGGGGGCCAGCTGGATTTTCTGGAAACCTTTCAGCTCCTTGACCGGACGGGTGACGGAGCTGACGACGTCGCGGATGTACATTTGCACGACCTCCGTGCCGGTGCGCGGGCCGGTGTTGGTGACGTCAATGAGCGCGCGGGTGGACTCGCCGCGGCGAATTCTATTTTTGGCCAGACGGGGCGGGCCGAATTTAAAAGTCGTGTAACTGAGCCCAAACCCAAAGGGGTAGAGCGGGGTGACGTCATCAAAGAGGTAGCCGCGCCGGGCGGAGGGCTTGTGATTATAGTACACCGGCAGATGGCCGGCGGACCGTGGGATGCTGATGGGCAGTTTGCCGCCGGGATTGATATCGCCGAAAAGCGCCTCGGCGACCACGCGGCCGCATTCCTGGCCAAGATACCAGCAATCGAGGATGGCGGGGACGGCCTCGCTCAGTTCGGTGATGGCGTTGGGCCGGCCGTGGAAGAGGACGGCAATCACCGGCTTGCCCGTGGCGACCATGGCGCGGACGAGTTCGTTTTGCTGGCCGATCAGGTCGAGCCGGGCGCGGTCGCCGAGATGCTGCAGGTTCCACGCTTCCCGTGAAGTCTGCTCGTTTTCGCCGATGGCAAGCACGATGGCGTCGGCGTTCTGGGCGACCTCCACGGCTGCGGCGATCTGGCGGCGGTCCTCCACGGGGTCGCCGGGGATGACGGCATCCTGCTGCCAGGAACCGCCGACGGTGATTTTGCAGCCTTCGCTGTAAACGACGTTTACCTTGTCGCCCAGGCGGGCACGGATGCCTTCGAGCACGGTGACGTTGTGCTTCGGCACCCCGCTGTAGCCGCCCAGCAGGACGCGGTCGGCGTTGGGGCCGATGACCGCGAGGGTCTTGAGTTTTTTCGGGTTCAGCGGAAGGACGCCACCCTCGTTCTTCAGCAAGGTCACGACTTCCCGCGCAGCCTTGCGGGCCAGTTCGCGGTGCGCATCGCAGCCGACAATGCGCGCGGCGATTGCCGGATCGACATAGGGGTCGTCGAACAGGCCGAACTTGAATTTCCAGAGCAGCATCGGGGCGACGAGATCGTCGAGTTCGCGCTCCTTGAGCACGCCTTTCTTCACGAGTTCCTCCAGGTGCAAATAGCAGTCGGGATCGGGCAGTTCGATGTTGACGCCGGCGCGGACGGCCAGGACGCAGGATTCCTTCTTGTCGGCGGCGACATGGTGGCCGTGGGTGTCGGGCCGATGGCCGAGCTCCCAAATGGCATAGTAGTCGGAAACGATAAAACCCTTGAAACCCCCAGTCCCGGCGGAGCACATCGCGCAGCAGCCAACGGTTGGCGTGCGACGGAATGCCATCCACCTCGTTGTAGGACGCCATCACGCTGACGGCGCCGCCTTTTTGGATGGTTTCCTTGAAGGTGAACAGGAATGTCTCCCGCAGCACGCGCTCTGAGACGTTGGCCGGGGCGCAGTTCTGCCCGCCCTCCGGTTCCCCGTGAGCCACGAAATGCTTCATGGTCGCCATGACGCGTTTTTTATCCTTGAAGGTCGCGTCACCCTGGAAGCCGCGCACCGCCGCAATGCCGAGACGCGAAACCAGCCAGGGATCCTCGCCATAGGTCTC
>CAIXIZ010000039.1 GCA_903919625.1 uncultured Verrucomicrobiota bacterium | reverse complement strand
CTTCGGCACCAAACTCACCGAACTCGCCGCCATACCTGCCAACGCGCGGCGCTCGCTGGAAGACCCCTATGAGGACAAGGCCGCCGCCCGGCGGCGACGCCGCTTTCTCGCGCTTGTCGTCCTGCTGGTCGCCGCCGCCTGCTGGGTGCGCTGGGACGCCAGCCATCACCGCGATGCCCAGGGCCGGCCCCAATATTTCTGGGAAAATATTACACCAGCCCAAACCGACCCCAAATACAGCCCGGCCCAGAAATAGGAGCGGCCAGAGGCTTCGCCTGGCTGGCGGCAGTTTCAATCCCATTGGGGCTGATTCCCTGAAGCTGGCTTCGGCTTGGTTGGAGCAGGGGCGTCGCTTGACGACGCCCGGATCGGAGGGGGCGACCAGCACTGTCCCTTGTTGCTACAATTGTCTGCATTGTTCCGGGGGATATTTACTCCGTCAGGTAATACGGATCGGGCAGCTTGAACTCCCGCTCGGCGTGGCCACCTGTGAGGTCGCTGGCCTGGTCCCCGACGTTGGCGATGATGGTCCAGCCTTCCCTTTCCAGCGCGGCGCGGGTGGCGGATTTGTGTGCGGCGTTGGATTGCCTGGTCCCGCCCGTGGTGGCCATAAACAGGCGGGCGTAGTCGCCCAGACCGACGGCGCGAAGATTTTTCTCCGTGCCTGGCCGGTCGCGCGGATCCTCGCGGCCGGTCAGGAAGAAAACATCCACGCCCAGCCGGCGGGCGGTGGTGAAGAGCTCCAGCACCGGCCCGATGGCGGGCGCCTCGCCGGAGGCGATCCATGCGTTCCACGAGGCATCGTCCCAGCCGAAGTCGTGGATTTTCATATAGGGATAGTTTGAGAGGGCGGTTTCGTCGATGTCCAGGATGACAGCCAGTTTTTCGCCGGCCGCCCGCCGGGCGGCCCGCTGCTCGATCCATGTCCGGGCCCGGGCGGCCTGGGCCGCGAGGTCCCGGTCGTAGGCGCCGGAATCATGATACCGCCGGACGGCGGCTTTGGCGTGATCGAGGTTGGCCGGCTCCCGGTTCGCCAAGCTGGAGCAGCCCGGCAGCAGCAGCAGGGCGAGGAGGATCTGTCCGGAAATGAACCGTCTCTTCATCGGCAGGTCAGCCCAGTGCAAGGTCCGTGCGTTTCACTTCCTTGATGCTCCATTTGGTGACCGTCAGGCCTTTTGCCTGGCGCGTGCTCACCGGCACCCCGGTGAGGTCGAAATCAAATTCCCGCACGCGGGCGCCACACCGGCCGTCGAGCGCAACATGCACCTGCCTGGGGATGTCCTTTTCTTTTGCGCTCACTTCGAGCCAGACCACCCGGGAGCCCTCGCTCTTCACGAGCGGGTAGAGCTTGTCGCGGGACAGCCCGCCGATCTGGAACTTTTTGGCAAACGCCTTCCCGCTGGCGCCGTCCTGATAGATCATGGTGTAATAATTGGTGTCGCCCTCCTTTGGCCACACGGCGACGTGGATGATGTCGCGGCCCATGAAGGTCTTGTCCGCCACTTTCGAGACCTTGAGCGAGCCGTCGCGCATGAGGGTCAGGACACTGTCCAGAATGGTGCACTCGGTGACGAATTCATGCTGGCGCCAGTTGAGTCCGATGAAACCGTCCTCCCGGTTGACATAGAGGCGTTGGTTGGCGGAGACCACCTCGGAGGCGTCGATCTGCTCAATTTCGTCATAGCTGGTGCGGCGCCTGAGACCCTTGCCATATTTTTCCTGCAGCTGCTCAAACCACGCCACCGCGTAACCCGTGAGATTTTTCAGGTGGGCTTTGGTCTCTTTCATGCCTTCCTCGACCTTCTGCAGGGCCTCTTCGGCCTGGAAGCGGTTGTAGGCGGAGATGCGCTTGATGCGGATTTCCGTCAGGCGGGTGAGGTCGTGCTCGGTCACCTCGCGGCGGAGCTGCCTGAGAAAGGGCCGCAGGCCGCCGCGGATCTCTGCCAGCACACTTTCCCACGTCTTGGATTTTTCGATCAGCCGGTAAATGCGTTCCTCGATAAAAATGCGTTCGAGCGTGTCCCAGTGCCACTGCTGCTCCAG
>CAIXIZ010000038.1 GCA_903919625.1 uncultured Verrucomicrobiota bacterium | reverse complement strand
CATCCGGGTGCCCATGAATCCCAAGGCTGTGTTGCTCGCTCAGGACATTTTAGGGGCCATGGCGGTTCCGACCGAACACGGAACCTGGCTCACCTTTCAACTCACCTCCGCAGCCACCCGGGATTTTTACACCACAAGCATGAAAAACAAGAGCCTCCGTTTGGTTCTCAGCGTGAACGGCGTGCCCATCGGCGTCACGACTATCACCACGGGCAACAACACCGGACGGATCAACATTTATCCCGAACTCAAAGACGACAATGACGTGGCTGAATTGGTGAAAGACATCAACGCCACCTGTGCCGACATTCAACGCAGGCTGAAGTAATCCATCCGGCCGATGCGGTCGCACAAAGACCTGCTGCGTTATGGTGCTATCGCCGCATGGGTGCTGACGGGCTGCGCGATTGTCAACGCGGCTGAATCCGAGGGCAGGATCAGCTTGGACTGGCCCACGCCCAACACGGCCTGGCTGGCCGGCCGGCCCGCCGCCGACTACCTCCAGGCAACCGTCTCAGGTGAGCCGGAGTCAGGTGCATTTGGCTGTGTCCGGACCGAAGGAACGCAATTTCACGAAGGCATCGATTTAAAGCCTGTCGCACGCGACTTGGAGGGCGAACCCACCGACCCCATATTTGCCATGTTACCCGGCGTGGTGCGCTACATCAACGAACGCCCTGCCGACAGCAACTATGGCCGTTATGTCGTGCTGGAACATCCGGACACCGTGCCGGCGATCTATACACTCTACGCCCATCTCCGGTCAGTTGCACCCGGTCTTGCCCCTGGCGTCCGCATCAGCGGGGGCCAGCGGCTCGGCCTCATGGGCCATACCTCAGACGATGACAGCATCCCCGCCGGTCGCGCCCACCTGCACTTTGAGATTGGTCTGCGCGTGACCGACAATTTCCAGCCTTGGTATGACCGGCAAAAATACCCCGCCCCCAATGCCCATGGACTCTGGAACGGGCTCAACCTCATGGGGTTTGATCCCTTGGATTTCCTGAACCAGTTTCGTGCGCACCAGGTGGATAATTTTTCGGATTATTTCGCCCGGCTGCGACCCGCCGTCCGCATCCGGATCGCCACCCAGGCCGTTCCGGATTTTATCCGGCGCTATCCCAGCCTGCTCACCCATGCCTCAGCCAATCCGGCGGCGGGCTGGGAAGTGGCCGTGAACGCCACCGCCCTGCCCTTTCGCTGGACTCCGCTGACCGAAGCCGACATGGCCGGTTACAAAACCGGTGAAATGCGCATCGTCGCAACGGATGCCAGGGAACTGGACGCCTGCCGCTGCAAGTCGCTGGTGGTGCTGCGCGCCGGCGAACCGGTCCCGGGCAAGGATTTGGAGACCGTCTTGGCGCAGCTGTTCGGACACTAGCCAATCC
Source organism: uncultured Verrucomicrobiota bacterium (assembly GCA_903919625.1). Taxonomy (GTDB): domain Bacteria; phylum Verrucomicrobiota; class Verrucomicrobiia; order Opitutales; family Opitutaceae; genus CAIYUN01. The sequence goes on along the minus strand of CAIXIZ010000038.1, from coordinate 796 downwards.
GCAACAGTCGGGCGCTTCCCCACTGCGCTACCCGAGAAGATCAGGCGGCCGCCACCGCGACCAGCGATTGCGCCTCGCGGGTGGACTCGACGACATGGTCCACCAACCCGTAGGCCTTCGCCTCGGTTGCACTCATGTAATTGTCGCGATCCGAGTCCTTCTCCACTTGCTCAAAGGTCTTGCCGGTGTGCTTGGCGATGACGGTGTTTAGCGTCAGGCGCCACCGGAGGATTTCCCGGGCGGCGATGGCGATATCGGAGGCCTGGCCGCCCGCGCCGCCACTGGGCTGGTGGATCATCACACGGCTGTGGGGCAGGGCAAACCGTTTGCCCTTGGTTCCGGCCGCCAGCAGCACGGTGCTCATGCTCGCCGCCATGCCGATGCAATAGGTGACGATGTCGCACTGCAGGAAATTCATCGTGTCATAAATCGCCATGCCGCCCGTCACCACGCCGCCCGGGGAGTTGATGTAGAGATGGATCTCCTTCTTCGGGTCGTCCATCTGCAAAAATAGCATTTGCGCGACCACGAGATTTGCGACGGTGTCATCGATCGGGGTGCCGAGAAAAATGATGCGGTCCTTCAGGAGCCGGGAGAACACGTCCATCGGGCGCTCTTCGCGGCCATTGCTCTTGTCGTAGACCGTCGGGTTGGGGACGTAGTAGCTCACGGTGTTGGCGGGATGGTTGGGAGGTGGCTCAGGACTTGGACGGTGTGGCCGTCACCGTAGCCTTCTCCACCAGCAAATCAAGGGCCTTGTCGAAAATGATGGACTGCTGCACCGCCCGCAGGCGCT
>CAIXIZ010000037.1 GCA_903919625.1 uncultured Verrucomicrobiota bacterium | reverse complement strand
TTCAAGGTGGGCGACAAGGAATTCAATGACATCGATGTCTGGGTGAAGTCCGGCGGGTATGCGCGCGCCTACGTTGAAACGGTCAATGTGGAGGTCACCAACGGCAAGCTGGAGATCGCGTTCAGCTCACCGCCCCCCAAGAGCGTGGAGAATCCCGAGATCAACGGCATCGAGATCATCCCGGCGCCCTGATTTCCGCCCGATGCGGGTTTTCCCCGGTCAACGGACGCGCCGAGACGGTGGCCAGGCCGGAAATGATCAGGCCGCTGGGCCGCTCAGCCGCCAGTCGATCAGCTCGAGCTGCAGCAGCCTGCGGCCGTTGAAAAAATTCCACTCCGGTTTCACCGCCAGGTCGAGCGGGACGCCGACGGGTGGCACCCGGGCGGCCATCTGCCAGGCAACGGCGTGATGGCGCACGCCGCGGGCGTCTTCGAAGGTGAAGCGGACATGCCGCTCCTTGAAAACCTCCGGCGGCCGGCGCAAGACCACCGTGCGCAGGCCAAACACCGGCTCGGGATTCGCCTGGCCGAACGGATGCAGGGTCGCAAGCTCGTCCATGAAGCGCGGGGCAATCTCCTCGGGCGGGATCCAGGCGGCGATTTCCAAGGTCGGGCCGCCGGGGCCGGACTGGGTGGCGGAGCGCACGGCGTGGGCGAATTGTGCGCGAAAGGCCGCCACTTGCTCCCGCCCAAGGGCGACCCCGACGGCCATCGGATGTCCGCCCCAGCTGCCGAGATGCTCTGCGCAGGTGGCGAGAATTTCCACGAGATTGAGCCCGTCGACGCTGCGGCCGGAGCCCTTGGCCTGGCCGTTCTCATTGCCCAGCACGATGCAAGGACGGTGAAACTTGCGCGAGACGCGGCCGGCCACGATGCCGACGACGCCAGGATGCCAGGCGTCGCTGTGGAGCACGATGGCGGGCTGGTCGGTATACTCCGTCTCGATCATGTGCTCGGCCTCGGCCGTGATCAGGCGCTCAATGTCCTGCCGCTCGCGGTTGAACACGTCGAGCTGGCGCGCCGTTTCGTAGCAAAAGGCATCGTCCTCGCTCAGCAGCAGTTCGACCGAGAGCGCGGCGTCGGCGAGCCGGCCGCTGGCATTGATGCGCGGGCCGAGGCGGAATGAGACGTCGGCGGGCCGCAGTTCGGTGTCGGGGCGCACGCCGGCGATTTGCATCAGGGCGCGGAGGCCGGGGCGGGCGGCGGTCTGGAGCTGGGCGAGGCCGTGGCGGGCAAAGGTCCGGTTCTCACCGGCCAGCGGCACCAGGTCGGCCACCGTGCCCAGGGCGACGAGATCGAGCCAGTCGCGCAGCCGCACCCGCAGGGCGGCCGGATGATTTTCCGCGCGGAGCAATTTGAGCAGACCATGCGCCAGCTTGAAGACGAGCCCGACGGTGCAAAGGTGGCGCCAGGCCTCATCGCCCTCGCGGGGGTGCGCGTGGGGATTGATGAGCAGGCCGTCAACCGGCGGCTCATGCTCCTTGGCGCGGTGATGGTCGATGATGATGACATCCACGGCCTGGGCGCGCAGCCAGGCGACCTCCTCGCGCGCATTGGTGCCACAGTCGAGCGCAATGAAGAGACCCGGTTTGCCCCCCTCCAGCGCGCGGTCGAGCGCGCTGCGGGACAGGCCATACCCGTCCTCGCGGCGACGGGGCACGACAAACCGCGGGACCAGTCCGAGCCGGCGCAGCAGGCCGGTGAGCAGGGCGGTGCTGGTAACGCCATCGACGTCATAGTCGCCGAGAATAACAACGTCCTCCCGGGCCGCGATGGCCTCGCGCAGGCGGCGGGCGGCGGCCTCGAGATTGGCCAGCTGAAACGGGTCGCCCAGCTCGGCCAGGGCCG
>CAIXIZ010000036.1 GCA_903919625.1 uncultured Verrucomicrobiota bacterium | reverse complement strand
GCTACATCTTCATCGCCACGCTGGTGGGCTTTCCGGGCGGGGCGACCAATTTCCCCCTGTGGTATGACATTCACATCCCGCCGGTCGGCAACGGGCTGATTTTCCTCTATCTCGTGATCGTGGCCCTCATCATCTCGCGTTACCAGCTGCCCCTGGCGACGTATGATTTTGTGCATGCGGCCGTGTACATTGGCATGGCCGGCACGCTGGCCGTCTTTGCGGTGCTGATGTATGCCGTGGTGTCCTCGTTGCTGGACGTCAACCTGACGTCGGGCGACCTGCTCAACGGCTTTCTGCTGGCGATGATGATCAGCCTGTTTTTCCTCTGGGCCGTGCCCCGGATGAAGACCGGGGCGGATCGCGTCGTCGAGCGCACCTATCTGCGCAAGCGCCGCGGCCAGAGCGACCGGCTGAAAAATCTCGCCCAGCAGATCTGCGCCATCAGCGCCGAGGATGAAATCTTTGAAACGACCGTGCGGGAAGTGTCCGCCGCGATGGACGTGTCGCATCTCGGTCTGTTCGTCCGGGCCGAGTTCAGCGATACGCTCACCCTCCGGGCCGGGGCCGGCTGGGAGCGGGGCGGCTTCACCCTCCGGGCTCTGCCCACCGATTCCGTCCTGGCCCGGAAGGTCACCCAGCAGCAGGCTCCGCTCGTCTTTGACGGGGCCGAAAATGAACTGATGACGGAGGAACAGGCGGAAATCGACCGGCTGCGCATCAACCTGCCGTTCGAGGCCGTCTTTCCGATCCTCACCGAGGGGGTGCTGCTCGGCCTGCTGGTGCTGGGTCCGCGTGGCGACCGCGAAAGCTACACCGACCGTGACATCGCGCTGCTCGAGGCCATCTGCCTGCAGATTGCCATCACTCTCCGCGCCCGCCAGCTCGAGCGCCGGGCCAACCAGGCTGAAAAGCTCATCTCGCTTGGCACGCTCGCCGCCGGCCTGGCGCATGAGCTGCGCAATCCGCTCGTTTCCATCCGCACTTTCACCGCGCTCATGGCCGAACAGGGCGGCGACGCGGAGTTTCGCCGCGAATTTCACACGGTGGTCGAGCGGGATGTCCGCCGCATCGGCAACATCATCGACCACGTCTCCGCGTTTGCGGAGAACAACCAGGTCAAGTTCACCGCCGTGCGGGTCGACGAGGTCATCGCGGCCGTCTATGACATCGCCCGGCCGGAATTTGTCCGCTCCGGGGTCCGTTTTGTCGCCCCCGACGCCGGCCTGCCGAGTGTGTCGGGCAACTACGGCCAGCTCCTGCAGGTGTTTCTCAACCTGTTTCAAAATGCCATTCATGCGCTGGCGGGCCGACCCGATGGGTGTGTCGAGGTGCGGGCCCAGGTTCTCGCCGGCAAACGCGGCATGGGGCTGGGTCTTGCCATCGTGAAACGAATCATTGAGGGCCATCGCGGTGCCATCACCGTCACCAGCAAGCCGGGGCACGGCACGACTTTCTTTGTCCACCTGCCCTGTCTGCCCTGAACCAGCCCGCTGGACCACCCTCCCCGCTCCGCCCGATGAAACCACCCCTCGCGCCCGCTTCGCCCAATCAGGCCGCCCTCCTGCCCGGACCCGCCGCGTTGCGTGAGCTCGCGCGCGCCTTCGCGCACGTTGCCGATTTCCAGCGCTTCACCAGCGGGCTGGAACAAGCCCTGGGCCGCGCGGAGTTTTTTGCCGATGCCCGCGTGCAACTGCTGGCGACCAAAGGCGACCAGCTGGAGTTTGGCGCGAACCGGCTCACACTGCCGCTCGCCGGCGGGGAGAAGCTCCACGGCGCACTCCATGTTGCCGGGGTCACGCCCGCGGCCCGGCCGTTTGGGGCGGAGGATTTGCACCTGCTGTCCGCGCTCGCCACCGTGATCGCCGCCGCCCTCGACCATGCCACCCGGCACGGCGAACTGCGCCGGAATCTGGACATTCTTTCGCTGCTGCTTGACCTGGCGCCGGTCGGTCTGGTCGCCGTGCATGCCGACGGCCGGATCGTGCTGGCCAACGAACTCGCCCGTCGCTGGCTCGGGGTGGAACGGGCCGAGACGATCGAAGCGAAGCTCGGCCCGGACTGGCGCTCCGAGGGCTCGTTTCATCTGCGGGCCGAGGGCAAGCTCATCTACGGCGAAGCGCGTCACGGCGCGGGCGCGACCGCGCTGGTCCTGGTGGACCTCACCTCGCAACAGGCCCTCCTCATCGACGGCCTCCAGCGCGAGCTCTACCGCTGCCGCTGGCTCGGGCTGAAACTCACCTTTGTCCTGCTCGGTTCGCGTCCGCTCGCCGACGGGCTGCTGGCGCGGCTGCCTGAGCTGCGCGCCCAGCTCCAGCCCGGCGAGTTTGCCGGCCCCTATGATGCCCACCGCGTGGGCCTCGTCCTGCCCGGCCTCGACCATGGCGCGGCCCTCGTCCGCCTCCGTGCGCTGACCACGCGCTCGCCCTTTGTCCACCTTACCACCGCGGTGGTGCCGGCCGACGGTGCGAAAACCGCCGGCGAGGTGCTTGACGCCGCCCTCGCACAAATGCGTCCGGCGGCCGCCGTGCTCCGCCCCGCGCTGCTGCTGCATGACGACTACCCGGCGGTCAACGACATGCTTGCCCTCATGTTGCGCGACCAGTTCGAGCTGGTGAAGAGCCACCGCTACGCCGACACCGTCGCCCAGCTGCGCACCCGGCCGTTTGATGCGATTGTGACGGAGGTGGACCTGCGCGAGGGCAGCGGCATCGAGCTGGCCCGTCTCGCCCGTCAGCTCCAGCCCGGCATTCGCCCCATTTTTACGACTGTGGCCCATCAGCTCCCGCCGTCCGCCACCGACCCGCTTCTTGCCGGGCATCTCGTTCTGCTCAAGCCATTTGACATTGCCCGCGTCGAGTCTGACGTGCGCACCGCCATCCAGTCAGCCTGAGCGGGCAGGTTTGGTCCCGGCTGCCTTCCTCACCGGGCAAAAAACTTGTCCATGGGCGGTTGTGAATTTTAGGGATAAAATTTACAATTCAGGATTGCACCGCGTCAGATGGCTTTCGATGATGAGCTTTTTACGCGCATGCAAGCGCACGGCCCGAAGCGAATCTACACACCCCAATCCATCGAGTTCTGGTTCACCCAACTGGAACTCGATTGGGAACGGCATTTTTCTCCGAGCCAGCTCGAGGCCGGCCATCGCATCTACGTCGAAAGTGAGATCCGGGAGCTGGAACTGAGCCAGCATGACGCCATTGTGCATCGTCGCGTGGACAAGCATGACCAATATGTGGTCATTGAATGGGATGTGACTGGCGCCCTTTCCGTCCGCTCTTCTTCCACCGACAGCGAGATCGCCCGCGCGCTCGCCGTCGCCGGCATGCATGAAATTGAAGAACTGGTCGCCGACGAGGTCTCGCCCCTGGCAGAAAACGTGCGGCCGGCAGGTGCCACCGGGGCACAGTCGGGCAAAAATCCTGCAAATAACGGCAACGGTCATAACGGCCACACTACCGCAGGCGAGCCGCGCCACACCGTGGCACCTGCGCCGTCCGGCCTCCGCCCAGGCACGGCCACCGGACCCGCCCCGGGCGTCGCCCGCACCCTGTTGCTCGTGTTTGCCACCACCGTCGACGGCCTGACTTTTGAAGCGCGGTGGGCCGGTCCGGGCAGGAAACGTGAGCCGGCGCTGGGAGCGGCGGCGCACGCCGGCGGGAACGGCCATGTCACCTCCGCCGAACGGGCCAAGCTCATCGGGCTCGCCGCCTACGCGCGCAAGGCGCACTTTCATTATCACAACGACACCGGGGTCTATCTCCTGGGCAATGTCGCCGAGATCCCCAATTTCCTCAAGGGGACGCTCGCCGCGTGGAAGAAACTTTTCGCCATCGAGCTGGATGCCGACACGATGCGGCTCGGGGAAGGCACGCGCGCCATCGAGGTCGAGGCGGTCGCAACCCGGCGGGCGGGCAGCCAGGACGGGGCGCTCGATCTGCGCTGGATCTTCAAGGCCGGCGAACGCCTGCTCACCGAGACCGAGGTCGACGCCCTGCTGAAACGCGGCGTCAACCCCGCCATCCTGCCCGGCACCGGAATTGTCACCCTGCCGCTGGACAAGCTGGCCGCCCTGAATGCGTGGCGGCGGGGTGTGGCCGAAACCCATGCCGATGGCGCCCTGCCGCCTTATCTGATTTTCTCGCTGTTCAACGACACCCGTTTCCACCTCACCCTTTCAGCGGAGCTGGAGGCATGGCGGCAGCAGGTGCTTACCCCGGCAACGGTGACCGCCTCCTGGCTGGAAATCCTCCGTCCCTACCAGCGCCGGGGTGTCGAGTGGATGCATCACCTGTGCGATGCCGGCTGCCACGGACTGCTGGCCGATGAGATGGGCCTGGGCAAAACGCTCCAGGTGCTCTCGCTGCTGGCCGCGCGCCCGGTCGCCGACCGGCCCGGACTGATCGTCTGCCCGGCGAGCGTGGTGCCGGTCTGGCGGGAGGAAATCGCCAAATTTTTCCCGGCGCTCGCGGTGGAGGTGCTCAAGGCGGGCCATGATTTTGCCGCACCCGCCCCGCCGGCGCCGACACCGGGCGGACCGGTCCTCTGGCTTGCGAGCTATGCGCAGCTCCGCAAGCACCGCGCATTGCTGGCCGGCACCGAGTTTGGTTACGCCGTGCTCGACGAGGGCCAGTTCATCAAAAATCCCGACGCCAAGGTCACCCAGACCTGCTTTGCCATCCGCGCCCGGCACCGCCTGGTGCTGACGGGCACGCCGCTGGAAAACCGCCAGCTCGACCTCTGGAGCATTTTCCGGTTTCTGCTGCCGGGACTGCTGGGCACCCGGAATGCCTTTGAAGCCGCGCTGCACGCCGACCGCGACAGCACGCTCACGCGGCTGCGGGCGCAATTGGCGCCCTTCCTGTTGCGGCGCACGAAGGACGAGGTGGCGCAGGAGCTGCCGCCCAAGGTTGAGATGGACCTCATCTGCCCGCTCACCGAGGTGCAGCGCGCCCAATATGCGGAAATCTGCCGCGAGGGCCTGCAGCGGCTGGGCAACGATGTGGGCGCGGCGATGCGCGAAAAGTCCTTCGGCTTCCTCGCCTTGCTCACCCGGCTGCGCCAGACGTGCTGCGACCCCGACATGCTCCCCTGGCTGAATGCGCCGCTGAGCGACTCCGGCAAGCTCAACCTGCTCGTCGAGAAACTCGCCGAGATCGTGGGCAACGGCCACAAGGTCGTCATCTTCTCCCAGTTCGTCATGCTGCTCGACCGGGTGCGCGGGGCGCTCATGGAAAAATTTCCGGAGCTGCCGCGTTTCGAACTCACCGGCATGACCCTCGACCGGCAGAAACCCGTGGCGGCGTTTCAGCAGGCGTCGGGAGCCGCGGTGATGCTCGTTTCCCTCAAGGCCGCCGGCACCGGCATCACCCTGCATGCGGCCGATTATGTGTTTCTGCTCGACCCGTGGTGGAACCCCGCCGTCGAGGCCCAGGCGGTGGACCGCGTGCATCGGATCGGCCAGAAGAAAACCGTTTTTGTCTACCGCATGGTCACGGCGGGGACAATTGAGGAACGCATTCAGGCGCTCAAAGCGGCGAAAAAGGAGATGTTTGACCGCGTCGTCGGCGGGTTGGGAGGCGATTTCGACCTCGCCCGGCATTTCACCTCGCTGCAGGAACTGGTGCAGCTCACCACGGCCCAGGTTGAGCCGGAGCCGTTGCCCTAGGGCTGGCGCTGTATCGCGGCGAAATTGCCGATGCGCGAACGCGCAAGCCATTGCCTGCCAGTCTGATTGATGGGCAATTGGGCTGTTGGACCTTTCCTCCGCATGGGTTCGGACATTGCCGGGACAAGGCGGCAAATCACCCGTTTGTAACACAAACGACACACGTTGGTAACATTGGACGGGCAGTATGGCTCCGTTCCTCTCCTTGAGAGGGACCAACTGCAATTCGCAACTGCAACCAAACCCGAACCAACATCACCATGCTTAGTACATCCCAGAAAATACTCACGCTGCTCGGCGTCCTCGCCTTGGGCGTCGCCGTCCCTACGGCCATCGCCCAGGACAGCGGCCCGCTGCTCGACCTGCTCGTCAAAAAGGGCACCATCACCGACCAGGAGGCCGAGGATCTCCGCGCCACGCTCCAGAAAGACTTCGCCACCAATACCGCCGCCGGCAAGCTCGACCTGAGTTCCTCGCTCACCTCGTTGCGGATTTCGGGCGACGTCCGCCTGCGTTACGAATACCGGCAGGGGCAGAACCCGGCCGGCGACAATGCGGAACGGGACCGTTTCCGGTACCGCCTGCGCCCCGCCGTCACGGGTGCGCTGGGCAGCGATTGGATCTTTGGTTTTCGGCTGGAAAATTCCACCAATGCGCGCTCCTCCAACATCACGTTTGCCGATGACGGCGGTCCCTATTCCAAAACGAGCGACACGGTCAACGTCGGGCAGGTTTACATCGGCTGGCGGCCCTCGCCCGACTTTACCGTCTGGAGTGGCCGGATGCCCAATCCCCTGGTCAGCACGTTGCTGGTCTGGGACGGCGACATCAACCCGGAAGGCTTTGCCGAGCAATATCACCGGCGCGTCGGGGACATCGACTGGAATTTGAACCTGGGCCAGTTTCTCTACGATGCCGGCAACAAGCAGAATTCGTTCAAACCCACCGGCAACAAACAGGATCAGCTGATGTTCGCCTGGCAGGTGGTGGGCAAATACAACGCCTCGGCCACGAGCTTCGTGCAGGCCGCGCCCACCATTTATAACTACATCCACGCCACCGACAGGGCCGCCACCGCCGGGCTCGTCAACAACTTCGGCGGCGCCTTCACCGCGGCCAATCCCTCCGGCATCAACAACCTGCTGGTGTTCGACCTGCCCGTGGAATTTGATTGGTCCATCGGCTCCACGCCCACGCGGATTTTCGGCGATTATGCCCACAACTTTGAGGCCGGTGCCCGCGCCACCAAATTTGGCCGGGCCGATCTGAAAGGCCAGAGCGATGCCTACCAGCTGGGCTGGCAGTACGGCAAAGCCAAGCTCAAGGGCGAATGGGACGCCAAGGTGTATTATCAGGCCACCGACATCTTCGCCCTCGATCCCAATCTGGTGGATTCCGACGTCTTCGACAGCCGGGTCAACCTGCAGGGCGTGGTCTTCAACCTTAACTACCAGATCACCGAAGCGGTGACCACCTCGCTCAATTACGCCCATGGCAATCGCAAAAACAAGACGGTGGGCACCCCCTCCAACTCGCCCGACATCGGGGACAATGCAGACATCCTCAGCAAATACAATCTGCTCCAGCTTGATCTCGTGCTGAAATTCTAACCTGCCTTCCCCACCACTGGCCTGGCCGGCGGCCTCCACCGCCGGCCGGGAAAACGCTCAAAACTTCCCTCCATGAAATCCACCATCCTCCTCCTTTCCGCCCTGATCGCCGTCACCTCCGCCCAGGCGGAGAAGCTCGTCATCAAAGGCTCCGACACCCTTGGGGCCAAGCTCGTCCCCCAGCTGGCCGAAGCCTACAAGGCCGCCCACCCCGACGTCTCGTTTGAGATCGCCGCCGAGGGTTCGACCACCGGGATCACTGCCATCATCGACAGCACCGCGCAAATCGGCATGGCCTCGCGTCGCGCCACCACCCAGGAAGTCTCCGCGGCCTCGGCCAAAGGGGTCAACATGAAGCCCACCATTGTCGCCTACGATGGCATCGCCGTCGTGCTCAATGCCAAAAGTCCGGTCGCGAAGCTGACCAAGCGGCAGGTCGAGCAGATTTTTGCCGGCGACATCACCGACTGGTCTGCCGTCGGCGGTGCGGCGGGCAAAATCTCGGTCTACACCCGCAACACCTCGTCCGGCACCTTCAAGGACTTCAAGGAGCTGGCCATGAACAAGCGCGACTATGCCTCCTCCTCGCAAAAGATGGCCGGCAACGAGGAAATCGTCTCGGAAGTGGCCAAAAACCCGAACGGCATCGGTTATGTGGGCATGGCCTACATGAACGATCCGGGGGTGAAGGTCGCCTCCATCGAAGGCTCCACGCCCAACAAGACCACGGTGCTCGACAAAAGCTATCCCTACGCCCGCCCGACGTTTTACTACACCAACGGCGAGCCCACGGGTGAAGCCGCCAAGTTC
>CAIXIZ010000035.1 GCA_903919625.1 uncultured Verrucomicrobiota bacterium | reverse complement strand
TGGTCAGAATTTGGCGTTGAGGTCAAACTGCACGAGATCGTTCCTGAGCTGCGGTCCGGCAATGCTGTCCGCGCTCATCCAACGGAGGCTGAGCCAGACGCGGGGCGAGAGGGCGACCGACCCGCCAAGGGTGAAGCCTTCAAGGTTGGTGCCGCCCCCGCCAAAGTCGGAGTCGCAAAATCCGTCCACGACCGAGTCGGATTCGACGTGCCGATAATTGAGGGTGGCATTCCAATCCCCGCGCTTTTCGAGCGCAAGCCGGCCGACCTTGACCCCAAGAATCCACGCGGTGTCACCCCCCACATAGTCGCCCGCCCCGCCCGGGCCCAGATTGTTGACTGCTTTGGCGGCAATCGCCGGGCGGCGAAAGGCGACGTTCTTGATGAACTCACCGAGGAACGAGATCTGCGTGGGTGCATAGCGGTTGAAATCGAGCCGGGCCGTGAGCGCAAGGTCGCGGAACGGCGTGGCGAGACCGAAGTACTGAAACTGGTCGATGGTCCCATTGTTGTTCAAAGGGCTGGAGGTGATGTTGCGGAGCGCCATGTAGGTGTTGCCGTTCTGGGCAAACGCCGGCCGGGTGTCGTCAGTATTCCCCTGGTCGGAAGAAGTGAGAGGGGTGAACGGGTTGGAGAGTTTGCCCGCGACATCGGCGAAATCATAGTACGCCAGGGCGACCTTGAGATTGGTGTCCTGGTCAGCCTTCCACTCGGTTCCGAGCTGGGCGGCGTAAAGCCATTTGTCGGTGCTCTTGAATTTGGCCGGCTGGGTGGAGGCAAAATTGAGCTCGGTGTTGAAGACCGGAAACACCCCGGCGGTGAAAAAGGGTGTCATGCTGTCAGTGGCTTTGACCTTGGCCTGCCCGACCAGGCCGTCGAAGGCGAGGTCGTCAGCCCAGATCACACTGGTGGCAAAAAACGGGTTGTCGAAACGCCCAACGCTGCCGGAATACTTCAGGTCGTCCTCCCCGGAGTCATACCGGATGAAGCCGCGGTCGAGCCAGATGGCGTATTTCGCAAAATTGCCGCCCTGCGCCGCATTGGCGCCACCCAGGGTCTGGTTTTCCGAAATGGGCGAGTTGTCGTTGCCCGTGGCGAGCCGGAAGCCCGAGGTAAAGCCGTCGCCCAAGTCGACCGCCGCGCCCAACCGGGCGCGCAGCCGTTCGCGTTCGCGGCTCTGGTTGACGTTGAGCTGGGGCGAGAAAACGTTGCCGCTCGTGTCAAAGGGCGCGCCGGTGTTGATGGCGTTGAAATTGGGGAACGCGCCCGTGGTGTCATTGCCCGACGGATAAAAGACGCCCTCGGAACGCACCCGCATGTCGCCATTGAGGGTGAAGCGTGTCACCCAGTCCGGCACGCTGCGCGGGTCGGCCCAATGCTCGGCCTTGGCCTGCGCCAGGACCTCCGCCTTGAGCTGGTCACGGATCTGCGTTTTGACGATTTCCGGGACATAGGTTACGCGCACCGTGCCTTCGGGCGCGGGCGCAGAAATGCTGGCGGTCATCGGCGGGGCCGGCTGCGCGGCCAGAGCCTGGGCGACCGCCACCTTGATGGCCTCCGTCTGGGCTGCAGCGGCCTGGGCCTGGGCCGCCGTCGCATCCGCCCCGGCCTGCCGGATCAGATCGGCCGCATCGGCCGCCGACAGCAGGTTGCGCTCGACCAGACGGTTGATGAGATTAACCGTGACATTGGGCGAAGGCGGCGCGGCGGAACCGGCCGCCAGCGCCGGAAGCGCCAAGGCAAACAACGGTGCGAGCAGAAGCGTGCGCGGCCAAAGGCGGTCGCGAGACGACGGGGGGCGAATGTTCATTGGCAAATTGTGGGCGGAGATCAGTTGGGCCGGCGGGCGGTGAAACGCATGACAATCGGCAGATGCATTTCGGCCGGCGGCGCGGACTGGAGCTGCAGGCCGGGGAGAACTTCCTGTTCGATGGCCGCATCCACCGCCGGATCGCCCGTGGATCCCGCGAGTCTGGCCTTGGTGATGCGACCGGTGAGATCGGGCCAGACTCGCACATCGAGTCGGAAGCTCGCATTCCGCGTGGCGGGATTTCTGCGCAGCGCTTCGCTGACCGTTAGCTGCACCTGCGCCGCATACCAGTCAAACTGGCCACGAAGGGCGCCGGTGCTGCCTTTGATCGATCCATTGCCACCTGCGCGGGGAATGCCCATATCAGGGCCACCGGTGCCCTTGAGGTCTGTACCAACGTCTGCCGTCTCCGGCTGTGGCGTTTCGTCCGGTTTCTGGTCGTCAACGATCGGTGCTTGCTCGATCATTTTCTCCTCCTGTACCTGTGGCGGGGGCGGCGGCGGC
>CAIXIZ010000034.1 GCA_903919625.1 uncultured Verrucomicrobiota bacterium | reverse complement strand
CCGGATTTTGCAGGAGCCGCCGGTAGAGCGCGAGGATGTGCAGCAGGTTCAGATGCTGGCGCTTGTATTCATGCAGCCGCTTGATCTGCACGTCGAAGAGCGCATCGGGCGACACCATGACCCCGCACTCGGTCGCAATGACGGCGGCCAGGTCGAGCTTGTTGACCCGCTTGACGGCCATGAACTCGCGTTGGAACGCGGGGTCGGCGGCGAATTTTTCGAGGCCGCGCAGGCGGTCGAGGTCGCGCACCCAGGCGTTGCCGCCCAGCCTTTGGGTGATGAGCGCGGAGAGGCGCGGGGTGCTCTTGAGCAGCCAGCGGCGCGGGGTGATGCCATTGGTCTTGTTTTGGAATTTGCCCGGATAGAGCGCGTCCATTTCGGGAAACAGGTCCTTGCGCAGGAGCGCGGTGTGCAGCGCGGCGACCCCGTTGACGGCATGGGAGCCGACGACGGATAGGTTGGCCATGCGGACCTGTTTTCCGCCCTGCTCGTCAATGAGCGAGCAGACGCTTTTCTTGTGATCGTCGCCCGGCCACCTGGCCTCGACCGAGTCCATCAGGCGGCGGTTGATCTCGTAAATCAGCTGGAGATGGCGGGGCAGCAGGCGTTCAAACAGCCCCACACCCCATTTTTCCAATGCCTCGGGCAACAGAGTATGGTTGGTGTAGGCGAAAGTGCCGGTCACGATGGCCCAGGCTGCGTCCCACTCCATTTCCTGCTCGTCCATGAGGATGCGCATGAGCTCGACGATGGCGATGGCGGGGTGCGTGTCGTTGAGCTGCACGGCGACCTTGGCGGAGAAATTGGCCCACGAATTTGTGGGGTTGTTGAAATGGCGGCGGATGATGTCCCGCAATGAGCACGCAATGAAAAAATACTGCTGCACCAGGCGCAGCTCCTTGCCGTTCTCGGTCTTGTCGTTCGGATACAGCACCTTGGAGACCGTTTCGCCGACCGCCTGCTCGCGCACAGCCTCGACATAACCGCCGCGGTTAAATGCGGCGAGATCGAAGTCCTCGGACGCCTTGGAGGCCCAGAGCCGGAGAAGATTCACCGTTTTGGTGCCGTAGCCGGCCGTTGGGATGTCATGGGGCACGCCGAGGATGGTCTTGGTGTCCACCCACCGCGGGCGAGAGTTGCCCCGGTCGTCGAACACGTTTTCCACGCGGCCGAACAGGTGGATTTCCTGGGCATAATCGGCGCGCACGACTTCCCACGGGGTGCCGAACCGCAGCCAGTTGTCCGGGTGCTCAATTTGCCGGCCTTCGGCAAACTCCTGCCGGAAAAGCCCAAACTCGTAATAGATGCCGTAGCCAAGCGCCGGGTAGTCGAGCGTGGCAAGCGAATCGAGAAAGCATGCCGCCAGCCGGCCCAGACCGCCATTCCCGAGGCCCATGTCCAGCTCCGCCTCACGGATATGGTCAAAGTCCTGTCCCAGTGAGACGAGCGCGGCGCGCGCGTCGTCGAACAGGCCGGTGGCGAGGAGATTGTTGCCGAACAGCCGGCCCATGAGATACTCTAGGGAGAAATAGTAGACCCGGCGGACGTTGTTGGCGCCATGCAACACCTGCGTCTCAATCATGCGCTCGTGAATCGTGTCACGCACCGCGAGCGCGGTGGCCACCCACCAGTCGCGCGGAGTGGCCGAGTCGGCATGCCGCGCCAGCGTGGAAACGAGGTGCCGCTGGATGAGCGAGCGCAATTTCTCCACGGGCGTGTCGGCCGAGACGCGGGCGCGGGCCGCTGCCGGCGACCGGAACGGCACGGTGGTCAGGTCGGGCACCGCCGCCTCATGCACCCGGAAAGGCGCGGTGGTGACGGGGGCAACGGAGGCGGGACGGGTGGCGGTGGATTTCTTTTTGGGCGCGGGCATGGCTGGATATGGCAGACGTAAAGCAAATCGCGGGCCGGAGGCGGAGCCACACCTTATTTTTGGAACCGGCGCGCCAGTTCGCCATGGTTCAGTTCGACAAAAGTCGGCCGTCCGGCAGGGCTGGTGAGGGGCGAGCGGGTGGCAAACAGCTGGGCCACCAGTCCGCGCATCTCCACCTCGCCCGCGGAGGCCGGCAGGCGGACGGCCCGGGCGGCGGCCAGGCGGGCGAACTGCTCGCGGGCGGCGTCGGGATTCTCCCCCTGGAGCCGGCCGTCGCGCAGCGCGGCCAGCAGGTCGCGCACAAACGGTTCCGCATCACCCGGCTCCATCCAGTCGGGCACCGCTTCGATCCGGAAAAAATTGCGGCCAAACTCCGCGAGCTCGAACCCGTGGGCATGGAGAAATGACTTCCGGTCGAGCAGCAACGCTGTCGCCACCGGGTCGAGTTCGAGCGGCACGGGCAGCAGCAGGCGCTGCCCCGCCACCCCGCCCTCGCGAAACTGTGCCTGGAGGCGCTCATACCACACCCGCTCATGCGCCGCGCGCCGATCGAGCAACACCAGCCCGGCGGCCGTCTCAAACAACGCGTAGTCGCCATGGGCCACACCCAGGAAACGCCAGCCGGGCGGGGCGTCGCGCCGCCCGGCCGGCCAGGCAATGGGCGCAGCGGGAACGGCGACGGCGGGCGAACCCGGGACGGGAGGAGCCACAACCGATGCGACCGGCCAGGCCGCAGGTCTGGCCGCCAGCCCGGCCGGCTGATTCGCGGCCAAAGGCATGCCCGGAGCGAATTGGCCATGGACGTTGGGTGCGGGAAAATTGCCTGCCCCGGGTGGCATCGTCATTGGGGCGTTTCCCTGACCCCCGCTTCCGGTCTCCTGTCTCCCCAGCTCCCGCAGTCGCGCCAGCACGCTGCGAATCACAAATGCGCGCACCGCCGGTTCGTTCCGGAACCGCACCTCCCGTTTGGCCGGATGCACATTCACATCCACGGCCGCCGGATCGATCTCCAGGAAGACAAAAGCGGGCGGATAGCGGCCTTTGGGCACCGACTCATGGCAACTCTCAATCAGGGCGTAGGTGAGCGTGCGGCTGTCGACGGGCCGGGTGTTGACGAAGGTCACCAGCTCGTGCCGCGTCGCGCGCCCGAGGCCTGGCCGGCCGATGAGGCCGTGCAGGCGCAAACCCAGCTCCGACGCCTCGATCGGCACCAGCCCGCCCGCGAGCTGCCGGCCGAAAATCTCCGCCACCCGCCCCGCCAGGTCGGCGCATTGCGGCGAGCGGAACACCACCCGCCCGTCCTCCACCAGCGAGAAGGCCACCGACGGAAACGCCAGCGCGTAGAGCCGCACGCCCGCCACAATGTGCGCCGCCTCGGTGGGGTCCGTCTTCAGGAACTTCCGCCGCGCCGGCACCGAGTTGAACAGGTCCGCGACCTCGATGCGCGTCCCCACCGGCCGGCCACAGTCGCGCACATGG
>CAIXIZ010000033.1 GCA_903919625.1 uncultured Verrucomicrobiota bacterium | reverse complement strand
GACCTTGATGTGCCGCCGGCCGATGGGCGCCCGCCGGAACATCGGGTAAAACGTGACCACTTCGTAGACGTTGATGGGCTCGATCTCGAGCTTCGTCGCAATCCAGGGCATTGCTTCGTCGGGAATATGGCCGATGTCCTCCTGGATGAGGTGGAGCAGCGGCAGCACGGCGCTGCGCTTCACCGGGTAGTGGGTGATGACCTCGTCGATTTTCTGGAGCGTGGCAGGTTGGAGATTCATTGCTGCGAAATGGCAGGTAGGCGGGCCGTGGGTGGCGGGCAGGCGTCAGCGGTCGGCCTCGCCCATCACGAAATCGAGCGAGCCGAGGATGGAGACAACGTCGGACACCAAGGTGCCGACACAAACTTTGGGCAGGATGGACAGGTTGCAGAACGACGGGGCTCGGATCTTCATCCGCCACGGCACGCCGCCGCCCTTGCTTACGATAAAGACCCCGAGCGCGCCCTTCGGGTTCTCGGCCTCGAAATACACCTCGCCGGGCGGCATCTGCGGGCCTTCGGTCACCAGCATGAAATTCTGGATGAGCTCCTCCATGGAGGTGAGCACCTTGTCCTTGGGCGGCGCGAAGATTTTTTTCGCGTCCTTCGCATACCAGTCGCCGCCGGGAAACTTCGCGATCGCCTGCTTCAGGATGCGGACCGACTGCTTCATCTCCTCGCCGCGCACGAGGTAACGGTCGTAGCAGTCGCCCGTCGCGCCGACCGGCACGTCGAACTCATACTGTTCGTAGCCGGAGTAGGGCTTGTCCTTGCGCAGGTCGAGCGGGACCCCGGAACCGCGCAGGTTGGGGCCCGTGAGTCCGTACCCGATGGCATCGGCCTTCGAAATGACACCCACGTCCACCGTGCGGTCCATGAAGATTTTGTTCCGCGTGAGCAGGCTCAGGATCTCGTCAAGGATGGGGAGAAACTGGTCGCAGAACGCGTCCACCTTCTCCGTCCAGCCCACCGGCACGTCCCGCGCCACGCCCCCGATGCGCGTATAGCTCGTCGTGAACCGCGCTCCGGTCAGCTCCTCGAACAGCTTATACAGCTTTTCCCGCTCGGTGAAAGTGTAGAGGAAGATGCTCCATGCGCCCACATCGATGCCGTAGGCGCCAAGGCCGAGCAGATGGGCGGAAATCCGCGCCATTTCGCAGACGATGACGCGGATCGCCTGGCAGCGCGGCGGCATTTCGAGCTTGGCCAGCCGCTCCACGGCGATGGCATAGGCGACGTTGTTGGCGAGCGGGGCGAGATAGTCCAGCCGGTCCGTGTAAGGCACGAACTGGTTGTAGGTCATGTTCTCGGCGATCTTCTCGTCGCCGCGGTGCAGATAGCCGAGCACCGGGTCGCACTTCGTCACGAGCTCGCCGTCGATTTCCAGCTGAAGGCGCAGCACCCCGTGCGTGGAGGGATGCGACGGCCCCATCGAGAGCGACATTTTTTCGGTCTCGAACTCACCCGCCGCGTTTTTCGCGGCGGTGTCGGGGAAATTATATTCAGTCGGCATACATCATTCGGGTTTCTCGCTGGCTTCGCTCCAGCTCTCATCCTTGGCGCGCGGCTCGGCTTCGGTCAGGTTGATTTCACCCGGCGAGGCGACAAATGGCCCGCCCGCCATCGGCGCGGCGATGACCTTGGCGCGGGTCTCGGCGGCGACCTCGGGATCGGACAGCTCGCCCTCGATGCCAGCCAGCGGAAAATCCTTCCGCAGCGGGTGGTGCGGGTAGCTGTCCCACATGAGAATGCGGCGCAGGTCCGGATGGCCGGGAAAATTGATGCCAAACATGTCGTACGTCTCACGCTCATGCCACTCCGCCCCGGCCCAGAGCGGGACGACACTTGGCATCGCCGGCGCCGTGTTGTCGGCACAATCGGCGGCCACCCGCAGATACCCCAGGCTCGTGGTTGAAAACAGATGCCACACCACGGTGAAGCGCACGGGCGCGTCTGTGCCCCAGTCCACGGCGGTCAGGTCCGTCAGAAAATCAAAGCCTTGCCCGTCCCGCAAATACCGGAGGGCGGCCACCACCGCGGCCGCGGGGACATTGACGGCGGGATGATCCGTGCTCGCGCGCGTGGTCACGGCCGGAAATTTTTCCCGGAGAGCGGCGGTGACAGGCATGAAGGAGGTGGTGGCGGCGGGATTTTTTATTGGTGATCGTTGATCAGGCCATTGGCTCGGTAAGCAGCGGATGAGCGGGCCGGTGACAACCAATCAGGGATGATTACGCACTCAGGAGTTTGCCGGCGGAATGCTCCCCTTTGACCTTTTTTTGGAGCTTCATCAGGGCGTCCAGCAGGGCCTCGGGGCGCGGCGGGCAGCCGCTCACATAAACGTCCACCGGGAGGATGCGGTCCACGCCCTGGAGGGTCGCATAGCTGCGATACATCCCGCCCGAACTGGCGCACGCCCCCATTGCGATGACCCATTTCGGCTCGGACATCTGGTCGTAAATCCGGCGGACATGCGGAGCCATCTTGTAGGTCACGGTACCGGCGACGATCATGACATCGGCCTGGCGCGGTGAAAAGCGCATGACTTCCGCCCCGAACCGCGCGATATCGAACCGGCTTGCGCCCGTTGCCATGAGCTCGATGGCGCAGCACGCCAGGCCCATCGGCATCGGCCACAGCGAGCTGCTGCGCAGCCAGTTAATCACCGCATCGGCCCGGGAGACGACGACTTCGCCCTCGATTTTGCTGTTATAGGCGAGCTCGGAGTTGGCGGTGACCATGGGAGGAGAAGGTGGAAAAACGATGAAGCAGAACGCAAGCCGTCGGAGGCTACCAGCGACAATTGGTCGCGCAAGCAGCTTTTCCGTCGGTGTTTCAAACTGCCCCCCCTGTCACCCAAGGTAGAGGCAACCCTTATCAAAGCAGAGAGGGAGCCGAATATCCAATTAGGTCAGCTTAAGCGGCCGCCACGCAGTAGCAGAACTTTTGTCACCTAGTATTAACGCAAAAATTTTGCCTTCATGCTTGCATTCCGGCATAGACCATGCTCCATCTGTGTCAGGCTATGTCTTACATTTCTTTCACTATCAAACAGCCGGGACGCCCTCAGGCGCTGCCGGCTGCGCAGCCATTGCTCGACTTGGGCAAGCATGCGGACCCTGCGGAAAAAGTGGTGGGGCGCCAGTCGGTTCCGATTGTGGTGCCATTGATGGACTTGGGTAAATACACCGAACACGAACTGCCGGAACCGCGCAAAGCCGTCCCCATTGTGGTGCCGCTGTTGGACCTCGGCAAGCGGTCGGACCAAGCCTCGACGCCCTCGAACTTGATCGATCACGGCAAGTATGCTCCCACGGGACGCACCCCCTCGGTCTTTCCGGAGAAGCATCAGCCAAATCTTTCACTCGTCGACTATGGCAAGCTTCCGGCAGAGTACGAAGAATCCACTCCGCTGATATTCCGGCCCGGGGCCAAGGTTGTCGGCGTACTGATGCTCTGCGTTGTGACCATGGGCGGGCTGTGGCTGTATCAGGCGGCGCCCTGGGCGGCCGGCACGTCCGCCGTGCTCGCCGCCTCCATCCCGAGCAACGTCAACAATGCGGAACTGGCCAACGATATTTCCGCCGATGCGCTTCCTGCCTTGCAACTTACCCAGCTTTGGCAGAACTACGGCCGCCAACTGCAAATGCTTACCCCCAAAGGTGATCCGGACGCACCCTGGTGGCAGATTGCAGCCAGCGAGCATCTTACCGCTGAGCAGACGGAAGCCCTGCGCAACCTCCAGGCCGGAACCCTGCGTGAATTTGACCGGCTCCGTGGTCTCCTCACCTCGTCGGCCAATGGCAATCTGGCTTTGCTGCTCGCCTCGAAAGACAACCTGGCCGCCCAGCAATCGCCGCCCCAGCTGCAGTTGCCTGGCCACGTGGGGCCGGAAGCCGGCCAGTTGCCGAATTTCAACGGCTTGAGCACACAGTGACGCCGGCCTGCGGGATTTGCCATTGACCCTGGGTGTGGAGGTGGGGTTTGCTGACGGCTCGCACAACGGCGGCGGTGCCTCACGGCCCGTGCCGGCTTCCTGGAGAGGTGGCAGAGTGGTCGAATGCGCGCGCTTGGAAAGCGCGTATAGGTGAAAGCCTATCGGGGGTTCGAATCCCCCCCTCTCCGCCAGTTTCTTAAGCCGCTTGCTTGAAAGAGGAAACAGTTTTTTGCTGCCTGCGCACCCGATTTTTTGACAACGAAACTGACAACAAGTCCCCTGATATCCCGCGGTGTCCTGCCGTGTAAGCGGATGCTTTTAGCTAACTCCCATGGGGCTGGGCTATGTTATCACCAAGGAGCCGGACGATTTCGGGGTGATGGAACACAGGCTGACGACCGGCCAGTTGCTCCAGATAGTGAAAATACCCGGCCCGCTGGCGTGCTATTGGCTGGGCAAATCGGAAATCGACACCCCTCCGACGAAGGCAAACTGAGCTCATGGCCTATACAGACATCAACCGCGAGAATCGGCTGGTCCAAAAGACCTTCGCCCACCATCTGCAAAAAGTGCCCGGCTGGCTGTATGCATTTGGCCCATACAAGCGGGCGACCAGCGATGCCATCCAGGGGATACCCCCGGCATGAACTGACATGAGGCATGTTCTCCTCATCATTGCCTGCGTGGTGGTCGCGGGACTCCTCATTGCCGTTTGGAGGGAGCAGCGCAGATGGATGGCCGGCTACTGGAGCCGGGCCTGCACCGGGGCTCAGTGGCGGCGGCGTTTCCCGCAGGCGTCCAAGGCCGACATTCGCGCGTTCCTCGGGATATTCGTTGATGCCTTCGGTTTCCGCCGGTCACGCCGACTGTGTTTTGCGCCTGATGACCGGGTCATGGATGTCTATCGTACCTTGCATCCACCGAAATGGGCGGTGGCCGATGTGTTTGAACTGGAGGACTTGGTGCTGTTTTACGACCGGGCCTATGGCATCAATCTCGTCCCCCTGTGGCACGAAAACATGACCTTGGGCGAGCTGTTTGCCTGCACGCGAGAGAAGGGGAAGCCAGAAGTCGGAATCCAGAGACAAGAATCCAGAAACCAGAAAGTGGAAAGCGGCGGACTCTAGTCCAGGACGTGGTACGCGATGGGTCCATTTTCAATATAATCCGCCGCCAAAGCCCCCTGCAGCCCATGTGCAAACCCCGTACACAGCCCTGCCTTGGCTCCGACCAACCCCCGGATTTTTCAAACCTTTTCGTTTTCTTTCAAACCTCATGGCGAATTACGGAACTGGACCGGTCGGCGATGGACAAAGTTGCCCTGGCGGAGCCAGATAAGACGCTGCTTGCAGTTTTTTTAGCGCCTCCGTTTGGACTTCAAGGCCCTCGCTTTGACCGGTTTTCCCTAATTTTAGTGAAGCTCCTGGTGAAGGGAGCATGGCATCCATCTTTCCCATTTCACCAAACACCGGAATGCTTTGCGTGTCGGTGTAGCGGTCGGTCATCCGGACCGTCTGCATCATCGGGACGTTGGTATGCTTCGTGATTAAAATCTGCCCTTCGGAGTCCGCCCTTCACCATCCATCCGTTCCTCGTCCCCCTACCGCGCCTTTCCCGCAACATTTTCAAACACCAGATTGGACAGCACCGCCGTATCGGTCTTGTCCGGAATATGTGAACAGAAGCCGATCCCGACGTAGAACGGACCGTCAAACTTGAGCTCGGCGGGGACGCCGCTCTGGTGCATCGGCTCGCCTTTCAGGCTGATCCAGAGCGTGAAGGCATCCCCGTGCTTTTCGATGCCGAGGCGGATGGGCGGGCCGCCAGCCGCGGCCGGATCGGCCTTGAGGTGCTCGGTCTCCTTGAGATTGCCGCCCTTGGCCGGACGCACGGACAGATGGATCAATCCGCCGCCATGGACGGCCGTCATGATTTCCTTGGCATTGTCATCGAGATCCTGCCGGAAGACCAGGACCGCCTTGCGGTCGGAAAAACCCTGCGCCACCGGAAACGTGACATCCGCGGCCATGGACATGTCGCCCGACATTTTCTTCCACGCGAAGCGAAACTCATCGCGAAAATACCAGATGTTGTAGCTGGCGGAATTGAGGGTGTAGGCCTTCTTTTGGGCGTCGAAGCTGGCGCTGCCGGGCAGCAGCGGTCCGCCCACGTCGGCCTGCCCCTCAAATATTCCCAGCGTTTGGTTGAAGATTACCGTCGGCCGTTGGAAGCCCGCCGGGGGCGGCACCTGCTTGTGGGTGGCAGAGCCCGGCAGCGCCCAATCCGGCACCGTGATGGTTGGCGCAGGCGAAGCCGGTGCCGGCGTCGGTGCGGCCGCGGGAGCGGTTGTCTGGGAATAGGCCGATGGGACGGCGAGCGCCAGCACGAGGCCGATGGCCGAAAATTGTCGTTTCATGGGAGGGTTTTCCGACGGGGTTGCTTGGGGCCGCCTGGCGTGGCGGTCTGGTTGCCCAGGCTGTTCTCCTCCAGCCCAGGGTCAAGTCGGTTTCCCGTCGGTGTCATGCGTTGAAACCTCCGGGGTCTGCGGGAAAGCGGATAATTTGCCGTGAAGGGCAGCAGGGGCCTGGAGGACCGGACAGGAAAAACTTCACCTGCCCCATGGGCTTCATGGTGTAATTTCCGGATTGGTTGGCAGAAGTGCGCAAAGCTGGCTTGCGCCTGGTTGGGGAAAACGGGAGAATGTCGGCGTGACCATGAGAGTGCAATGTCGGCGACTGGGAGTGGCGGCCCTCTGGCTGCTCCTGGTTGCACCTGGTCTGAAGGCGATGGAGGGCGAGCCCATCGCCCTGCCACCGCTGACTGTGACCACCTCCAAACCGGGCCCGGCTTTGACGACGACCGTGACCGTCTGTCCGGCCTGGACCATCATCGTGCGCGATGAAAAGGGAAAGCCCGCGCCCGGCGTGAAGGTTGCCCAGATCTGGAAATATTATGCCTTTGACGAGAAGGCCCAGGATGCTGCCAGACAAAACGATGCCAGGCTGACGGATGCGCAGGGCCGGGTCTCATTTCCCGAACGCACGCTGACCTTCCATGCCGCAGAACTTGCCGCCGCCCGGCTCGCCAACATGTTCAATCTCAACATCCATACCCGCGAGGTCTTTGCGGGCAATGCCACCATGGACTGCTGGGTGCCGGCCGGCTACAAGAACAACCTCCGGGTGAATTGGAGCGACAGCGCAGTACATGACCCCCGCACCGTCCGGGATCGGGCCGGCTATACCACGACCCTCACGCTGCAGCGGCTGGATATTTATGACGCGATCAAGGACCGGGATCTGGCCCGCACCAGGCAATTTCTGACCGATGACCCGGGGGCCGTAAAAATGCGGGCCGGTATTTCGGGCAACACGCCGTTGCAGGAGCTGATGATGGCCCAACCCTCGTTCAACCATGCCAACCCCTCGGCCAGCACACTGGAACTGGCCAGCCTGCTGCTGGCGGCCGGGGCGGACGTGAACATAAGAAATCAGGAGGGCGTCACCCCGCTGGATTACGCGGTGACCAGCAGATTTGGCAATGTGGAGCTGACCGAGCTGCTCCTGGCCCATGGCGCCGATCCCAAGGCGACTGACCCGGATCCTCAACATCCGGCCCAGCCAATTCACGACGTGGCGTCATCTGGCAATGGGGTCGATTTCGAGGGCCGGGTGAAAGTGATCGACCTGTTGTTGAAACACGGTGTGGACGTGAACGCAAAGCGCCGCAGCGATGGCAACACGCCGCTGCATCTGGCGGCGGACATCGGCAATACCAAGATGGTGCAGGCCTTGCTCGAACGGGGTGCTGATCCGACCCTCCGCAATGCGCGCGGGCAAACGCCGCTGGAACTCATCCAACATTATGCCACGGGAATGCTGGCCATCCGGGAACTGCTCACCCATCCGCCACCCGCCCGTCAGCCGCCGGAAAAACCTTAGAGCGATTTAAAAAAAGGCATGGCCGGCTTTTGAGGCCGTACGCCTTCCTGCCTTTCGCACCAGAAAAGTGTAACCTATTAGGTTACACTTTCTCAGAAGACCCTCCGCCAGCGTAGTCGGGGTTTGACCAGTTCACCCAACGGAACGGCTACAGTTCAATTTAAACCGCCCTAGAGCATATTAAATAATACTATAGCCACAAGCGGCAAACCAGCCGAGGGCATCCTGGGCGCTGACGCGTTGCAGGGCCGCGGCGATGGCCTGCTGCAATTCCTCCGCGGAGCGGGCCTCGGCAGCCCGCAGGAGAG
>CAIXIZ010000032.1 GCA_903919625.1 uncultured Verrucomicrobiota bacterium | reverse complement strand
CCGGATTTTTTGTCACGGGCGCGAAGTCCGCCACCCCTTCCAGGATCACCGGCAGGCTGAGCACCGGCACGCCCTCGCGCAGCAAGTTTTGCAACACCCGCTGGATCACCCCCAGGTTGACCAGGTCCGGCAGCAGCTCGGCGATCAACGCCGGATGCGTGGCCTTCACATGGTCCACCAGGCTCTGCACGTCCTGCCGGCCGACGAGTAGGTGGGCCGTCGTCTTCAGCACCTCGGCCAGATGGGTGATGATGACCGAGGAGGCGTCCACAACGGTGTAGCCGTTGAGCTCGGCGGCCTTGCGTTCGGCGTCCTCGATCCAGACGGCGTCCAGGCCGAAGACCGGCTCCTTGCAGGGAGCACCGCGCAACGTGACTTTGCTGCCGCTCACATTCATGGCCATACAGCGGCCGGCATGGACGCTGGCACGGCCCACCGGTTTGCCCCGGAGGAGGAAACGGTAGTCGTTGCCTTCCAGCTCGAGATTGTCGCGCACCGAGATCGGGGGCACGATGAGGCCGCGTTCGCGCGCGAGCGATTTGCGCACGCCGGTGATCCTGGCCAGCAGATCACCACCGCGTTTGGCGTCGGCCAGCGGCAGCAGCCCGAGCCCGACCTCGATGGCGAAGGTGTCCTGGTCGATGGCCCGGCGAAAATCCTCCGGGATGACCGTGCTCGTCTCGCCGCTTTTCGCGCCGGCGGCCGGGACCGCGGCCCGCCCGGCCTTGCCGGCGGCCGGCGCGGCCGGAGTGGCGGCGGCTGGCGCATCCGGATAATATTCCTTCATCCGCACGCCGATGTAAAAGGTCGCGCCCCCCAGCAGGAAAAAAGGCACCATCGGCATGCCCGGCATCAGGCCGAAGATGCCGAGCATCCCCCCGACCATCTGCAGGGCGCGAGGGTAGCGGAAAAGCTGCCGGCCGATCTGCACGCCCAGATTGGTGTTCTCCGAGGCGCGCGTCACCAGCACGCCGGCGGCGACGGAGACGATCAGCGCGGGAATCTGTGAGATCAGGCCGTCGCCAATCGACAGCAGGGTGAACTTTTGCAGCGCTTCCGAGAGCGACAGGCCCATCTGAAACACGCCGATGGCAAAACCGCCGAGCACGTTGACCAGCGTGATGAGGATGCCGGCGATGGCGTCGCCGCGCACGAATTTTGACGCCCCGTCCATCGCGCCGTAAAAATCGGCCTCCTTCTGGACTTTTACCCGACGGGCCGTGGCCGTGCTTTCATCAATCACCCCGGCATTGAGCTCGGCATCGATGGCCATCTGCTTGCCGGGCAGCGCATCGAGCGTGAACCGGGCACTCACCTCGGCAATGCGGCCCGCACCCTTGGTGATGACGACAAAATTGATCAGCACGAGAATGATGAACACCACAAACCCCACGATGTAGTTGCCCTGAATCACAAAGTGGCCGAATGAATCGATCACCCCGCCCGCCTCGCCTTTGGTGAGGATGAGCCGGGTCGAACAGATGTTGAGGGCGAGCCGGTAGAGCGTGAAACCCAGCAGAATCGTCGGAAAGGCGGAGAACTCCGGCGGATCCTTCACATAAATGATGACCATCAGCACCAGCAGCGAAAAGCCGAGGCTGATGGCCAGCAGCAGATCGAGCAGCAGGGAGGGCACCGGCATGATGAGCAGCATCACGGTGCCGAACAAGGCCGCGGTAAACACGAGGTCGGCCCGCCGCTGGAAGAGCAACGGGAAGCCGGGTGCCGGCAGCGGAAGCGAGGGGGCGGCGGCGCTCATGACTTAGCCGGCGACCTCCGCTCCGCCCAGCGCCCGCCGCGCCGGCAGCCGGAAAAAGTAATACCGATGCGTGCGATACACGAAGGCCAGGATGCCGGCCACGGCCTGATAAAGCTCCGAGGGGATCGGCTCCCCCACTTTGCCCGCCGCATACAGCATGCGGGCCACGGGCCTGTTTTCCACTGTCGGCACCTCGTGTTCGGCGGCAAGCGCCTTGATCCGCCGGGCGAGCGCACCCTCGCCCTTGGCGAGCACGACCGGGGCCTTGTCCACCCGGCGTTCATATTTCAGCGCGACAGCATAGTGCGTCGGATTGGTCACGACCACGTCGGCCGTGGCAACGGCCTTGAGCATCTGACGCTGCATGAGCCGCCGCGCCATGCGCCGCAACGCCTGCCGCACGGTCGCATTGCCCTCGGCGCCCCGGCGCTCCTCCTTCAGTTCCTCCCGCGTCATCATCAGCTCACGCGACATCTTGAACTTTTCATAGGCATAGCTGAGGGCCGCAATCACCCCCAGGGACAGGACGATCCGGGCCAGCAGCCGCAACGTGCTCTGCTCGATGAACCGCCCCAGATACGCCGCCTCGACGGGGGTCGTGAACAGGGGGTCGCTGAACAGACTCTGGGCCACACCCCACAGACAGCCGCCGATGATGAGCACTTTCAGCAAATCCACCCCGCCCTGCACGGCGGTGCGTTGTGACCAAAGCCGCCCGAAACCCGCAAATGCATTCAGTCTTTCCGGTTTGAAGCCCAGCGCGTCCGTCGTAAGCTGAAATCCGCTCTGGAGGCCGCCGGCCAGCAGGGCCGCCAGCAGGGCCGCCGCCAGCATCGGACTTAGGGCCACCACGAGCACCCGCCCGGCGGTCACCACCGGAGGGGGCAGCACCCCCGCGCCAAAATGCACCGTGTGCAGCTGGGAAAACACGCCGGTCGCAAACTCCGCCACAGCCCGGGCCCCCGCCGGAGCACTCAGCGCCAGCGCGCCCAAAGCCCCCGCCAGCGCACACACCACTCCCAGTTCCGCCGAACGCGCAAACTCCCCGCGCTCATGCGCTTCCTGGAGCTTTTTCTCCGACGCACTTTCGGTTTTTTGGTCTTGGTCGTGATCTGACATGGCTTGCGCCACAGATAGCAAGCTGGCTGCCAAGGCGCTGAAGGCTGATGCTTCTCACTGATATATATTATGTTGCCATATTTTTATATTCGCCGGGTTGAAAATGGCCGGTCTTTTGTTTGCGCGATCCCGCACCGGGCAAAATTTGCCTGCATACTGGTCAACCTCAGGGGCGGATCTCGCAGCAGAGTGATGTGATGGTTGGGCAGACTCGCCCTCAACAACCAGCTTCCCGAGCAGGACCGCACTGGACGCGGCAAACCATGCTTGGGCCGGGATTTGCATTTCACCCGGACCGACAGCCGTCAAGGCTGGGCCTGTTTCCATGTCACCAAAGGCCAAGGTTCCTCCCGCCCCCGCTCCCGCCCGACCTGCCCAGCCGGAGTGCATCCGCCTGCGCGGCGTCCGCCAGAACAACCTCAAGGGCTTCGACCTCGATGTGCCGCTTGGCCGCTATGTCGTCGTCACCGGTCTGAGCGGTGCGGGCAAGTCCTCGCTCGTTTTCGACACGCTCCACGCGGAGGGGCAGCGCCGCTATGTCGAAACTTTCAGCGCGTACACCCGCCAGTTTCTCGATCTGCTCAACAAACCAGCGGTTGATGCCATCGAAAACATCCGCCCGTCCATCGCCATCGAACAGACCAACACCGTCAGAAGCTCGCGTTCCACCGTCGGCACCATGACTGAGCTGACGGACTTTTTTAAGGTCTGGTTCTGTCACGTCGCCGAATGCCACGACCCGGCCACCGGGGAAAAGGTCACGGATGACAACCCCGCGAGCATCTGGACAAAAGCCATGGGCGCCCATGCCGGCCAGCCCGTCATCATTGCATTCAAGGTGCCACGGCCCGCCAATCTCGGCTGGCCGGAGATCCTCACCAGCCTGAAAAACCAGGGGTATGTCCGCATCCTTCTGCCTGAGAAACCCGCCGTCGCCGCGGCCCGGCCTGCGACCGCCCAGACCGCCGCCCGCGCCCATAAAATTGCCGACCTGCTCACGGCGTCCTCCGCCGCGGAGCTGGGCCAGCGGCTGCAGGCGCCAGGGCCGGCGGAACATTTGTTCGTGGTGCAGGATCGGATCGTCCTGCTGCGCGCCAACGAGGCCCGCTTTCTCGAAGCCGTCGAAACGGCCCTCCACTTCGGCCAGGGCCAGGTGCTTTTATTTGCCCCGGCCGACCCGGCCCGGCCCACCGCAAATTGCACCCAGCTCGGCCACTATTCACGCGGCCTGCATTCTCCGGCCACCGGACGCACCTTTCGGGCCGCCACTCCCGCCTTGTTCTCGTTCAATTCCCCGCTCGGCGCGTGTCCCAAATGCCGCGGCTTTGGCCGGGTCATTGAACTCAACCACCGCCTGGCGATGCCCGACCTTTCGCTTTCGATCGCTGACGGGGTCATCAAATGCTGGGAGAGCGAGATTTACGGTG
>CAIXIZ010000031.1 GCA_903919625.1 uncultured Verrucomicrobiota bacterium | reverse complement strand
TCGTGTATGCTTCAGATTTTCCCTCGGCGCGAATGTTGGTTTCGCAGAGAATTACTCGGGTGTTGGTTGTCCGGAGTGCCGTCATGCCGCCCGGTCGCGACCTGGCCTATGCGCTTGCCCCCTGGCAAAAGGCCGGCCTAAAAATTTGCCTGGTGGCAGTAGATGGCTCGCCGAGCGTGGTGCCACTGCCAAGTGTCGGACCGCTGGCTGAAATGTGGTTTCGCCTTACCACCTGGTATACGTTACGGCGAAACCCGCTTGGCGGTTACGGGGTGTTTGTGCCTGAGTCATCTGGCGGTTAAGTTGTCGGCAACCCTTCTTCCGAATTATTTACGCGGTGCAGCGCAGGGTGTAGACCGCGCCGTTCTCGGCGCCGATGGCGAGGAGGCTGTCGTCGGGCGACCAGGCCAGTTTGGTGGCCGCGGCCGGCGCCTTGATGGTGGCACGCAATGGCTGACGGCGGTCCACGCTCCACAGCATCACCGTCCCGTCGTCGGCCGCGGTGGCGAGGAGGCTGTGGGTACGCTGGAACGCCACGGCACAGACTTTCCCGTCGTGCGGGAGCATCAGCGGCTCGCGGCCTTCGGGGCCGGCCCCCTCGCAATCCCAGATGCAGGCATCCCGGCCGCCGCCGGTGGCGAGCCAGCGTGAGGTGTGGTCAAAGGACAGCTCCTTCACCTTGCCTTCATAACCGCTCATGTGCAGCTCGATGCTGTCCTCCGGGATCCACAGGTGTACGCTGGGATCCTGGTTGCCCGAGACGAGCCAATGGCTGTCGGGAGACCAGACCAGCGCATGGATGCCGTTGGCGTAGGGTAGTTCTTTTTGCCGGACATAATCATCGGCATCCCAGAGTTGCACTCCACCGAAGTGCGCGGCGGCGACGCAACCGCCGGCTGGCTGCGGAGCCAGCGCGATGATGGTTTTGGCCGCGGGAGGGAAGGCGTGGAGGACCGCTCCATCGGCACCGAGGGCAAACAGATTTTTCCCCGCGGCGGCAAAGAGCCGGGCGGATGCCGCCGGGTTTGAGGCGGAAGCACGCCACGCGAGATGCTCAACCCAGACACCGCCGAGCTTTGCCGTGGCAGTATGCTGGCCGTTGGTGACGTCCCAGAATTTCACACAGCCATCCTGCCCGCCCGTCGCGAGGAGCTGGACCTGGCCAGATGCCGGAGCAAGCGCCGCGGGAGCGAACGCGACGGCATTGGTGCCTTGGTCGTGGCCGGGCAGGGTGTGGCGTTTGGTGCCGTTGGTCCCGTCGAGCAGGGAGATGGGGCCGGCCGCGCTGGCGGCGGCGAGCACGGCCCCGTCGGGTGCCCAGGCAAGATCGATGACATAGTCATCGAGCGTGACGGCCCAGTGTTTGGTCAGGTTCATGCGGCTGAAAATGTTCTCCTAGGGGTGCTTCGATCCCGGGCTTTTGGGTTTCGAGAAGAAGCGGGCGCAGGAGAGGGGAAACAATCTCAGACGAGGCACGAGTTGAAGGCCGCATTCAACGCGGCCCGGTCGAGGTTTTTGCCGATGAACACGAGGGTGTTGGTGCGCGGGGCAGCGCCCCACGGGCGGTCCATTTTGGCGTCGAACAACATGTGGATGCCTTGGAACACCAGGCGCTTCTCGCTGCCCTTCACGCTGAGCACCCCTTTCATGCGGTAGATGTCATTGCCCTTGGTGCGCAGCAGCTCGCTGATCCAGGTGTTGAGCTTTTTGGGATCGAGCTCCCCGGGTGTGCTGATGCCGACCGAGGCCACGTCTTCGTCGTGCGAGTGGGTATGTTCGAAGTCGCGTTGCCAGACCGGGCGGACATTTTCGCCCGCAATCTCAAGATGCAGCGGGTGTGCGCCGCAGCCTTCAAACACCAGATAGTTGCCGGGGT
>CAIXIZ010000030.1 GCA_903919625.1 uncultured Verrucomicrobiota bacterium | reverse complement strand
CGGCCGGCAGCGTCGACCGCGTCAGCCAGATTCTCGATGCCTGCCCGAATCTGACCGTGCTCAGCGGTGATGATTCCCTGACGCTCCCGATGATGGCCCTCGGTGCCAAGGGTGTCATCAGTGTCGCCTCGAATCTCTTCGCCAAGGAGGTTGCCCGGCTGGTGGCCCTCGCACTGGCCGGCGACTTTGCGCAGGCGGGCAAATTGCACCGCAGGCTTTATCCGGTCTTTAAAACCATCTTTATCGAGCCGAATCCGGTGCCGATCAAGGCCGCGCTGGTCCGCGCGGGCCTGATTGGCAGCGCCGAGGTGCGTCCCCCGCTATGCGAAATGACGGCCGCCAACGAAAAAATCCTCAACGCCGCCCTGTCGGCCCTTGGCCGATGAGCACCAAATCTCCCTTGCGCATCGCCCTGATTGGCGCCCATGGTCGCATGGGCCAGGCCATCATCGCTGCGGCCAAGGAGGCGGGCGCTGAGATCGCTGCCTCACTTGACGTGGGCGACAACCTTGCTGCCGGCATCAAGGCCGGGGATGTCGTGATCGACTTCAGCGCCCACACGGCGACGGCCGAAGTCATCCGCCTCGCCGTGGCCGCCCGCAAGCCTCTGGTCATCGGCACCACCGGCCACCCGGCCGGCGAGAAAAAGCGCCTGCTCACCCCGGCAGCAAGGATTCCCTGTGTCTGGTCGGGGAACTACTCCGTCGGGGTCAATCTTCTCTTCGCGCTCACCCGCCGGGCCGCTGCGGTGCTCGGGTCCGACTATGACGCCGAGGTCATGGAGATGCACCACCGTTTCAAAAAGGACGCGCCCAGCGGCACCGCCGCGCGCCTGCTCGAGATCATCCTGCAGGAGCGCAAGCTCACCGCTGCCGCCCTCCGCCACGGCCGCTCCGGCATCACCGGCGAACGCACCGCCACCGAGGTCGGCATCCACGCCTTGCGGGGTGGTGACGTCGTCGGCGACCACACCGTGATGTTTGCCGCCCTCGGCGAACGCCTTGAGCTCACGCACAAGGCCAGCGATCGCGCCATCTTCGCCCGTGGCGCCCTCCGCGCCGCGCAATGGGTCGTCGCCAAAAAGCCGGGCCTCTACGACATGCAGGACGTGCTTGGTTTGAAATAGATGATCACCTCCATCCAGGGCACGCTCACCGCCGCCACGCCGTTGCATGCGATTGTCGAGCTCAACGGCCTCGGATATGAGGTGAACGTCCCGGTCACCACGGCCGAAAAACTACCGGCCCTCGGGGCCATCGTGCGGCTGCACACCCATGTCATCTACCGCGAGGACGCCCAGACGCTCTATGGTTTCGCCACGGCCGCAGAGCGGGATTTTTTCCGGCTGATGATCGAGCACGTTACTGGCATCGGCCCGAAAAGCGCGCTCACCATCATGAGCCGGCTGTCGCTGCCGCTGCTGGAAGGCGCCATCCGGGCCGGCGACATTGCGACCCTCGCCAAATGTCCCGGCATTGGGAAAAAGACCGCCGAACGCCTGGTTGTGGAATTGAAAACCAAGGTGGGTGGCACCGGACTGGCTGGCGCCATGTCTTCGGCCGAAACCGGTGACGGAGCTTCAGCCACGCCCGCTGACACACGCCAACGGGATGCCGTTTCCGCACTGGTTGCCCTGGGCTATAAGACGGCCGACGCCGACCAGTCCGTGCGCCGCGCCGCGCTTGCCTTGGGCGCGACCGCGTCGACGGAAAAACTCATCAAAAAAGCCCTCGGCGGCTGACCGGTGCGCCATGCGCAGCGCACCCGGCCCGCCCCGAATCCCATCGTCCGGCCAAACTCAGCCAGTGCCGCCGGCAAACACCCCGAGCAGCTCGGCGCCGACCGAATCGGCGAGCAGCCGCCCGCGCGAAGTAAGGCAGATGGTCGCTCCGATGCGTTCGGCCAATCCGCCATCGGTCAACCGGGCCACCACCACGTCCACCCCGGCCCACTCCAGCGAGGGAAAACGCAAACGTAACGCCGCCAAGTCCACCCCCTCATTCATCCGGAGGCCAAAGATCAATGCATCTTCCGCCAGCAACGCCGGCGTAAGCGCAACCCGATCCTCGGTCACCCTCCGGCCTCCCGTCACCTGCGCCAGCCATTTGTCCAGGTCGGCGACATTGGCTCCCCGCCAGCCTGCCTGCTGTGACGCCGCTGACGGTCCGAGGCCAATCCACTCATGCATCCGCCAGGTGTTGAGATTGTGCCGGCATTGATGGCCGGGACGGGCAAAATTGGAAATTTCATATTGCCCGTAGCCAGCCGCACCCAGCTGTACCCACGTATCTTCATACAGCCTGGCTTCGTGCTCCGGGTCGAGCTTGACGCGTCCCTGGGAAAGTTTGATCCAGAGTTTGGTGTCCTCTTCAAACGTCAGACAGTAGGTCGACAGGTGATCCGGGGCGAGCGCCACCGCCGCCCGCACATCGTCCACCCATTCCGCCGCCGTCTGTCCGGGCAAAGCAAACATCAGGTCGAGATTGACGCTGCAGAAACCTGCCGCACGCACGCGCTCATAGGCCCGCAGAACCTGTTCGCGCGTGTGCATCCGGCCGAGCGCCTCCAACAATGCCGGTTGGAAACTCTGGGCACCCAACGAGACGCGAGTGACCCCGATGTCCCGCAATACCGACAAACGCGTTGGCGTGACCGAAGCCGGAGCCAGTTCGACCGTCCACTCTTCGGGAGTACCACCCAGCCGGGCCTGCACCGTCTCCCCCAGCCGCTGCAAATCTCCCGGGGGGAGCATTCCGGGTGTTCCACCGCCCCAAAAGACCGTGGTGACAGGCTGCGTCCACCTCACCAATTCCGCCTCACCGGCGATGCCATCGAGGTAATGACGGATCCCCTCGGCCGTCGGCACCGTCTGGTAAAAAGCACAGAAGTCGCAGGTGCTGGCGCAGAACGGCACATGCACATAGAGGCCCAGCGGCGGGGCGGGAGCGGCAGGCTGGGAGCACATTTCACTCATTGCCAAGCGGCGGGGTTTCTGTTGCGGTGCGGCAGGTTTTTACTTTCAAACACCCAATGCAAAACAACTGCCGCCTACTGGCCAGACGAATCCTCCCTGCCGCCGCCGCCCTCGGCCTCATGTTCGCCGCCGGTTGTGCGTCGCCGCTGGCGAATCTCACGCCTTCCGCGCTCCCGGCCAATCCTTCGCAGCTCTATACCATTTCCATCCGCTACACGCCCAATGCTGCGCAGCTCGTCCCCGGCAGTGTGGTGGTGAACCTGGTCATCGACCAGCAGCCGCACCCGATGAAGAAAAGCGCCATCGGCACCGACATCTATTTGCTCGATTATCAGGTGCCGGCCGGGGCCACTGACCTCGCCTATTATGTCCTCGCCAGCTATGATTCAGTAAGCTCCCGGGGCAAAGTGGGGCATCACGACGACCGCACCGAGCTGCTGCACAGCAAAATCTCCGGTCGCTATGTGCTCTCGCTCGCGACCAACCGCGGACCGGTCGGTGCGCGCATCGGCATCGTCGGGGCGGGTTTCACCGCCCAGGACAAGGTGTCGCTCGAAGGCACGCCGGCCCGCACCGTTTTTGAGTCGCCCAATGCGCTTGGCTTCTATGTCCCCGCCGTGGCGGCCGGACGCAGCTACAAGGTGCAAATCTCCAATGCCGCCGCCACAGTCGTGGCCGGAACCTTTGGAGTGGATGCCTCCAATGTCACGGTCTCGCCCGATTCCCTCCGCCTGCGTGCCGGGGAGACCCAGACCCTAACCTTCACCGTGCCGACCACCGCCACCGCAGGCGGCCTATTGCTGGACGTGACAACCGATGTGCCGGACAGCGTGATCATGCCCGAGGTCATGGTCCCGGCGGGCTACACCAGTGTGACGGTCAACGTGACCGGCGGCCGGCCCGGCAGCGGTACTCTCACGTTGCACGGGTATGGCACCGGCGACGTCATCGTGCCCGTCACCGTGACACCCTGACCCGGGCGTTGCGGTTTGGTTTTTCATCGTTTCCCCCAATGAAATCATCCCTCCGTCTGCTCCTGATTGTCTCGTTTGCCCTGGCCGCCGTACTCCCGGCTCACGCCAGTTTCTACTACAAAGTCGGCGGCCTTTACGCCAGTCCCGCCGACATCAGCATCAGCAGCGCCTCCGCCTTCAAAGGCTCGCTCAAAAACGATGTCGGCGTGACCGGCGCACTGGGCTACAAGTTCCCGTTGCTGCCTGTCCGGGCCGAAGCTGAAGTGCAGTATTTTAATACCAGACGCCATTAGCTAATACACTTTAAGTCGGCGCGCCAGCGTTTGCCTGATCCCGGAGCCAGTCGTGAATCAGGGAACCCACGGCAGCGGGGG
>CAIXIZ010000029.1 GCA_903919625.1 uncultured Verrucomicrobiota bacterium | reverse complement strand
CTGCTGGCGATGCTGACCCAGGCGGGGCTGCGGGCGGCACGGCATTGGCCGCTGCTGTTCCTGGGCCTGGCCGGGTTTCTGTTTTTCCGCTCCGACCCGGAAACCTGGCCGATGGGGGACATCTCCTTCTTCGACAGCCTGCGGGATGTGGAGGTGTTACAGCATCGGTTTTTCGTGCTGCTGCTGATCGGGTTCGCCGCCTTCGAGTGGCGGGTGCGGACGTTTGATCTGCGCGGCGGCTGGATGCCGTTGGTGTTTCCGCTGCTGACCGCAATCGGCGCGGCGGCGCTGCTGACGCATAGCCACGCGATTGCCAATATCCGCGACCAGTTGCTGATCGAGATTACCCATACGCCGCTGGCGCTGGCCGGAGTGGCCGCCGGCTGGGCGCGTTGGCTGGAATTGCGCCTGGACGACGGGCCGGGCAAGCGCGTGGCCGGCTGGGTCTGGCCGCTCTGCCTGGTATTGGTGGGGTTGGTGCTGCTGGATTACCGGGAGGCGTAATCATCGGGCGGCACAGGCCGGCGCGGCGAGAGTTCATATTTCCGTCATCGCCGTGTCATCGACGGGCGCTATGCGGGGCGGCCCGAATGAAACCGGCGAATGCACGTGCGCATTGCACGTTCGTTTACGTTTCATCTAGGGTCGCAGGCGCGGCATATCCGCCATAACGCATCGCCGCCGCGCTGGGGGGATAACGGGGCCGGATTGCCGCCGAAACACCGCCGGGCCCGGCCCGACGACAAGAAAAAGGATTACCGCCATGTCGGTCGCCCGTCGCTCTGTATTGCAAGCCGGCCTCGCCGCCGGGGCTTTTAGCCTGTTTGGCCGTGGCCCGGCCTTTGCCGCGGCCCCCAATTTGGACGCCAAGCTGATCGCCGCCGCCAAGAAGGAAGGGCAGATCAACGTGATCGCCCTGCCGCGCGACTGGGCGAACTGGGGCGCCACGATGGATCGCTTCCAGGAACTCTATGGCGTGAAGCTGGACAGCGCCAACCCCGATGGCAGCTCGGCCGAGGAATTGCAGGCCATCCGCACCTTGAAGAGCCAGGCGCGCGCGCCGGATGTGGTGGATGTGGGGCCGGCCTTCGCCGTGTCCGGCACCAAAGAAAAGCTGTTCATGCCGTATAAGGTTGCCACCTGGGCCGATATCCCGGCGGATACCAAGGACAAAGACGGGCATTATTGCGGCGACTATTACGGCGTGACCTCGTTCGCCGCCAACAAGGCCGTGGTCAAGAACATGCCGCGCACCTGGGCCGACCTGAAAAAGCCGGAATACAAGGGCATGATCGCGCTGAACGGCAACCCGCTTTCGGCCGGCT
The DNA here is from genome assembly GCA_903919625.1 of uncultured Verrucomicrobiota bacterium. GTDB lineage: Bacteria > Verrucomicrobiota > Verrucomicrobiia > Opitutales > Opitutaceae > CAIYUN01. Next base: position 358 of record CAIXIZ010000029.1, on the reverse strand, counting down.
CCGCCATCGGGGCGGTGTTCGCCGCCGCTTTGGCCAATGGCGGCAGCTTCGACAATGTGCTGCCGGGGGTGGAGTTCTTTGCCGAGTTGGCCAAGATCGGCAATTTCTCCCCGTCCAAGGCCGGCGCCGCCAGCCTGGTAGCCGGGCAGACGCCGATCACCATTGATTGGGACTATCTCAGCCTGGGCTACAAGCAGGCCAATGCCAGCAAGGCGGACATTGAAGTGCTGGTGCCGGAAAATGCACGGCCCTTCGGCAACTACTACTGCATGGCGATCAGCGCCCATGCGCCGCACCCGGCGAACGCGAAATTGTGGATGGAGTATGTGTATTCCGACGAGGGGCAGTTGGCCTTCCT
>CAIXIZ010000028.1 GCA_903919625.1 uncultured Verrucomicrobiota bacterium | reverse complement strand
TGGCCATCTATTCGACGTTTCTCCAGCGCGGCTACGACCAGATTGTCCATGACGTCGCCCTGCAAAACCTGCCGGTGACCTTCTGCATGGACCGGGCCGGCCTCTCACCCAACGACGGCCCGACCCACCACGGCCTGTTTGATCTCTCCTTTCTGCGCTGCGTGCCGAACGCCGTCATCATGCAGCCGAAGGACGAAGATGAGCTGGTGGACATGCTGCAGACCAGCCTCCGTCTGCCCGGCCCCGGATTTATCCGCTATCCGCGTGGCGCGGGCCTCGGGGTGAAGCTCAAAACCCAACCGGCCATCCTGCCCGTCGGCCAGGCCGAGGTGTTGCGCCAGGGCTCGAACATCATGCTCTGGGCGCTGGGGCCGATGGTGGCCGACGCCCTGCGGCTCGCCGCCCGGCTGGAAACAGAGGAAGGCCTCTCCGTCGGGGTCGTGAACGCCCGCTTTGTGAAGCCGCTGGACCGTGCCCTGCTCCTGAGCCATGCCGCCTGCGTGCCACTGCTGGTCACCCTCGAGGACCATGTCCTTGCAGGCGGCTTTGGCAGCGCCGTGCTGGAGGCGTTGCAGGAGGCGGACTGCCCCTGTGCGGTCGAACGGGTCGGCTGGCCCGACAAGTTCATCGGGCATGGCAATGACACCGCGACTCTCCGGGCCGCCCATGGCCTGGCACCGGACGACATCCACCGGCGGGTGCTCGCCCGCTGGCGCAGCCTCCGGATCGACGCCGTCGAGGCCAGCGCCTGAGGGCCCCGCCCACCCGGGATTTATTTCGCCCCATGATCTACCTTCTCGGCGGCTCCGGCTATGTCGGACAGGCTTACCAGGAGCTTTTGCGCCGGAAAAACATTCCCCATCGAAGTCTTCGCCGGTCGGAGCTGGACTACTCCGATCCGGCCGTGCTGACCGCCGCACTGCGGGCGGACCGGCCGGAATTCCTGATCAACGCCGCCGGCTATGCCGGCAAGCCCAATGTCGATGCCTGCGAACTCCACAAGGCCGAGTGCCTGTTCGGCAATGCCGTGCTCCCGGGCCGGATTGCCGCCGCCTGCGAGGCTGCTGGCGTGCCGTGGGGCCATGTTTCCAGCGGCTGCATCTATAACGGCCTCCGCCCGGATGGCCGTGGTTTCACCGAAACGGACCCACCCAATTTCACCTTTCGCCACCCGCCATGCAGCTTTTACTCCGGCACCAAGGCACTGGGCGAAGAGGTGCTGGCCGGCCGGCCCCAGGTTTACCTTTGGCGGTTGCGGATTGCTTTCGATCACACCGAAAATCCGCGCAACTACCTCACGAAACTCATGCGCTACCCGCGGCTGCTGGCCGCGGCCAACTCCATCTCGCAGCTGCAGGAATTTTGCGCGGCAACCCTGGCCTGCTGGGAACGGCGTGTGCCCTTCGGCACCTACAATGTCACCAACCCCGGCCAGGTGACCACGCACGAGGTGGTGGAACTCATCCGCGCCAGCGGCGTTTGTCAGAAGGAGTTTGTTTTCTTCCAGGACGAGGCCGAATTCATGCTGACCGCCGCCAAAACCCCGCGCTCCAATTGCGTGCTGGACACCGCCAAGCTGGCCTCGGTCGGCATCCTCCTTACTGAGGTGCACACGGCCATCGCCCGCGATCTCGCCCGCTGGCAGAAAGCGGCGGCCTGACCCATCCCGCCATGAACCTCCTCGTCACCGGCGGTTGCGGTTTTATTGGCAGCAATTTCATCCGCCAGCTTCTTCCCATCCCAGCCCGTTCGGCCGGTCCCGGTCCATCGGCCGGGATCACCCGGCTCGTCAATCTCGACCTGCTCACCTACGCGGGCAATCCCGCCAACCTGGCCGGCCTGGCTGGCGAGACGCGCTATGTTTTCGCTCACGGGGACATTGGGGACAGCGCCCTGGTCACCCGCCTGTTGGCGGAACACCAGATCGACGCGATCGTCAATCTCGCCGCCGAATCCCATGTGGACCGTTCCATCGACTCGCCGGAACCGTTCATTCAGACGAACGTGGTGGGCACCCTGCGGCTGCTGGACTGCGCGCGGCGGCACTGGAGCGGACTCACCGGACAGAAAAAAATGGCCTTCCGCTTTCTCCATGTTTCAACCGACGAAGTTTACGGCGCGCTGGAGCCGGCCGCTCCCGCGTTCACGGAAACCACCCCCTACGCGCCCAGCTCCCCGTATGCCGCCTCCAAGGCCGCGAGCGACCACCTCGTGCGCGCCTACCGGCATACCTACCAGTTTCCCGCGCTGACCACGAACTGCTCGAACAACTACGGGCCTTATCAATTTCCCGAAAAGCTCATCCCGCTGGTCATCCTCAACGCCCTCGAAGGCCGGCCGCTCCCCATCTATGGCGACGGCCGGCAGGTGCGGGACTGGCTTTATGTCGGGGATCACGCAGCGGCGCTCTGGCTCGTATTGAACCAGGGCCGCCTGGGGGAGACCTATAATGTCGGCGGGCAAAACGAACAGACGAACCTCGCGGTCGTCACGGCCATCTGCACCTTGCTGGACCGGCTGTCGCCCCGGGCCGACCGGCAGTCCTACGCCACGCAGATCACCCACGTCGCCGACCGCCCCGGCCACGACCGCCGCTACGCCATCAACGGGGCAAAAATCCGGCATGAGCTGGGCTGGTCCCCCCGCGAAAGCTTTGCCGGGGGACTGGAAAAAACAGTGCGTTGGTATCTGGACCACCGTGACTGGGCGGCTGAGATCACCACCCGGAAATACGCTCGCACCCGGCTCGGCGCCGCCCCGTAATACTCCATGAATCGCAAAGGCCTCATCCTTGCCGGCGGCTCCGGTTCGCGCCTCTATCCGCTCACGCTGGCCGTTTCCAAGCAGCTGATGCCGGTCTATGACAAGCCGATGATCTACTATCCTCTGACCACGCTGATGATGGCGGGTGTGCGGGATATTTTGCTGATCACCACGCCCCATGACCTGCCGCAATTTCAAAATCTGCTCGGTGATGGCTCGCAGTGGGGACTGTCCCTGTCCTATCGCACCCAAGCCGAGCCCAATGGCTTGGCTCAGGCCTATGTCATCGGCGCAGACTTTGTGGCGGGTGGGCCG
>CAIXIZ010000027.1 GCA_903919625.1 uncultured Verrucomicrobiota bacterium | reverse complement strand
CACCGACGATCAAACCCGCCGATTTGCGCGGCATCCTGAAATACGTGCCCCGTTTTCAGGGCCAGATTTTCGTGCTCGCGCTCGACGGCGCGGTCGTGGCCGACGAAAATTTCAGCAATCTGCTGGTCGACATCGCCGTGCTGCGCAGCCTTGGCATCAAGGTCGTGCTCGTCCACGGCATCGGCGAACAGCTCCGGGCGCTCTCGGTGCAGCGCGCCATTCCCATCACCAACGACGACGGTGCCGGGGTGACCGACGCCGCGACGCTCGACCTCGCCATCCGCGCCGCCGCCCGCGTCTCGCACCTCGTCCTCGAGGGCCTCACGCAGAACGCCCTCAAGTGCGCCATCACCAACGCAGTCCGGGCGCTGCCGGCCGGCATCCTCCGCGGGGTGGACCAGCAGCATACCGGCAAGGTTGAACGGGTGGACAAGGATTTCATCGCCCATCTCATCAGCGCCGACATCGTGCCGATCATCCAGCCGCTCGGCTACGGACCGGAGGGCCGGACCCTGCGCGTCAATTCGGACCTGCTCGCCGCCGAGGTCGCCGAGGCGCTCGGCGCCTCGAAGATCATCTACCTCTCCTCCCATGCCGGACTGGTGATTGACGGGGAATTGCGGCATGAGGTCTCCGTGGACACCTTGCGGACGTTGCTCAAGGACAAACCCGACTCGCTCGATGAGGCGCTGCGCAGCAAAGCCATGCATGCCGTGCGGGCCATCGAGACCGGCGTGCCGCGGGTGCATCTGGTCGACGGCCGGGTGTTTGACAGCCTGCTCAACGAGATCTTTTCGAACGAGGGCGTCGGCACGCTCATCTACGCCAGTGACTACCAGCAGATCCGCCAGGCGCGGAAGGGCGACGTGCGCTTCATCTGGAGCCTCACGCGCAACGCCGTGCGGCGGGAGGAGCTGATCCACCGCTCGCAGCAGACGATCGAGAAAAACATCGAGCAATTCTATGTGTTTGAAATCGATGAGAACATCATCGCCTGCGTCACGCTCGCCTTCTATCCCGACAAGCCGCACCTGGCCGAGATCGGTTCACTCTATGTCCTGCCCTTTTACCATGGCCGCGGGATCGGACGGAAGATGGTTGAATTCGCCTGCCTGCGGGCCCATGAGCGCGGGGCGACTGCCGTCATCGCGCTGTCAACCCAGAGCTATTCCTTCTTTACGTCCAAACTGGGGTTTAATGAGGCCGACAAGTCGATGCTGCCAGAGGCGCGCCTGAAAACCTACGAGGAGAGCGGGCGCAATCCCAAGGTGCTGATCAAGCACTTCTAGGCAGCGGCCAGATTTCAGGCGGCCAGGCATAGCTCCCGGGTTTGACCAGGAGAGCCGGGCCGGCGGCCCCGGCCGGGCGCAGCACCCCGATCCCCGGCGCAGAAGAGGCATCGGCGCTGAGCCGGGTCCAGCCAGCCGTCCGGATGACGGCGGCAGCGGTGGCGCCCCCTTCCAGCAGCAAACGCGGGACTGCCATGCGGCTGAGGATGGCGGCGGCAGCGGCGGCCAGCCGGCTGACCAATATTTCCGGCCGAACTTCGAGGGTGGCCGGGCCGTTGCCAATGCCCACCAGCGCCTGCCCCCTTGCCTGCAGCGTCCGGATGACGGCATCCGCATCGACCGGCATGGTGAAGATTGGAATGCCATGGGCCGTCGCGCTGGCCTGACGTTGTGCCCATGAGGCGGCGCTGCCGCAGACGACAAGCGTGGGGCCGGGGGAATGCGGAGTGCGGAATGCGGAGTGTGGAATGTCTTCGACACCCGGCGGGATGCGGATGGCGAGCAGAGCCGAGAAAAAATCAGCCGCGCCCACGGGCAGCGTGTTGGCGTCCACGGCCGCGGCGTGGCGGGCAACCGCGGCCACCGTCTCGGCGTCCGGCGTCTCCACCTCGGCCAGGTCGCAGCCAAGCATTTCCGCCACACGCGCGGTCGTGCGCGGATGCGCGGGGTCGCGGGCGAATACGGTCTGGTGCAACGGCTGGCCGTCCACGAAATAATTTCCGTGGCGGATGACCCGGCCGCGCGAGGGATTGGCGGAGAGCACCATGATGCGCGGCTGGCCCGCGGCACGGGCCATTGCGCGGGCTTCGGCGAGCACGGGGCCGCGCAGCACGGAGTCGCATTTCTTGAAGATCCAGGCCGGCTGCGCCGCGACCACGTTTCGGGTCACGGCCTCCGCGAGGTGTGCCGCCTGCTCCGGCGAAAGCAGGCGCGTGTCGGTGTCGACGCAGATCACATCGGCCGCGGTGTCGGGCGAAAAAACAGTCTGCACCTCGGCGCTCAGGCCGTGGCGCAGGGCCGCTCCGGCCAGCTCGGCGGCCCCGCTCAGGTCGTCTGCCAGCACGACGATCATGCGTCGGGCAGGCTGAGGCGTGCGGCGAGCTTCACCGCCTCGACCAAGCTGTTGGGATTGGCCTTGCCCTGCCATGCGATGTCAAAGGCCGTGCCGTGGTCGACGCTCGTGCGGATGACGGGCAGGCCGAGCGTGGTGTTGATGGCCGAATCAAACGCCAGCGCCTTTAGCGGGATGTGGCCTTGGTCGTGGTAGAGGCAGATGAAGGCGTCCGTCGTCCGCCGGCGTGGTGCCAGGAAGGCGGTGTCGGCTGGCAGCGGGCCTTCGATGTGCAGGCCTTGGGCGCGGGCGGCGGCGATGGCCGGCACCACGAAGCGTTCCTCCTCGCGCTGGCCGAACAGGCCGTTTTCGCCGGCGTGCGGATTCAGCCCGCATACGATCAGCTTGGGTGCGTGGCCCCGGATGCGGCGCATGGCGGCGGCAGTCAGCTCGATCACATCGAGAATGCGCTGCACGCTGAGCAGTCCCGGCACCTCATGGTAGCCGACATGGACGGTGGCAAAGCTGCACGTCAGCTCCGGCGAGGTGAGCATCATGCAGGAGCGCGGGGCTTTCATGCGTTCGGCGAAAATCTCGGTGTGGCCGGGATACTTGTGGCCGGCGGCATGCATCGCCTCCTTGTTGAGCGGTGCGGTCGCCACGGCGTCCACCT
>CAIXIZ010000026.1 GCA_903919625.1 uncultured Verrucomicrobiota bacterium | reverse complement strand
CGGCCGGCATCTACATGCTGTGCCGCATTGAGCCGCTCATGGTGCCCGACGCGCTCACGGTCATCATGTGGGTGGGGACTGCCACCGCGCTTTACGCCGCGCTCTGCGCCATTGTGCAGCGCGACATCAAGAAGGTGCTCGCCTATTCCACGCTGTCGCAGCTCGGCTACATGGTGGCGGCGTTTGGCCTGGGCAGCTCCGGGGCCGCGATGTTCCACCTCACCACCCACGCCTTTTTCAAAGCGCTGCTCTTTCTCGGCTCCGGCGCGGTCATCTTCGGGTGCCATCACGAGCAGGATATTTTCAAGATGGGCGGGTTGCGGAAGAAGCTGCCGTGGACGTTTGCCTGTTTCACCATCGGGGTGCTGGCGATCATCGGGATGCCGGGGCTGGCGGGCTTCTTCTCCAAGGACGCGATCCTGCACCTTGCGCTGGAAAATAACCGGGCGGTCTTTGCGCTGCTCGCGCTTACGGCGGTGCTCACCGCCTTTTACATGGTGCGGATGTGGAAGCTCGTCTTCCTCGGTGAACCGCGCAGCGAGGCCGCCGCCCACGCCCAGGAGGGCGGGCTGGCGCTCACGGTGCCGCTGGGGGTGCTGGCCGCGCTCTCGGTCGTGGGCGGATACACGGCGTTGTATGGAGGGAGATTTGACGGCGTGTTGCTCCGGATCCCGCATGCCGAAGGCCACGCGATCCTCATTGTGAGCCTGGCGGTGATGCTCACCGGTGCGGGGGCGGCCCTGTGGCTCTACCGGTGCGGCCCCACCGATTCGCTGGCGGCAAAGACCCCGCTCACCTACGTCGGCCTGGTGGCGCTCAAGGAGTCCTTTGACATCGCCTACGGCTATTATGTGGCCAAAATCCAACAGCGCTTCGCCCTGCTGCTGGGCGCCTTGGATGACATCCTCATCAGCGGGGTGGTGGTGCGCGGCCTGGCGGGGGTCGCAGGATTGTGCGGCATCGGCGCGCGCGCGCTGCACACCGGCAGCCTGCGGGCCTATGTCTGGTGGTTTTTCCTGGGCGCCGCGGTGCTCTGGGGCTTTGCGGCCGGCTGGCTTAACTGACGTGACTTCGTGATGAACTTCCTCAACGACCATCTTCTCCTGCTGTCCGTCCTGGTGCCGCTCCTGGCGGGCCTGGTGGTCGCGCTTGCGCCCAAGGAGGCCGCCAAACCGCTCGCTTTAGTCGGGTTTGGACTGCCGCTGCTGCTGGCATTGCATGCCTGGCGGTATTTTCCTGCCGGCAACGGCGCCGCCTATGCCTTTCTCGAAAACTACAACACCGGCCTCGCGGGCGTGGGCATCGCGCTCAAGCTCGGCCTCAATGGGCTGTCGCTGCCGCTCTTCGTCATGGCGGCGGTGGTCGGGCTGGCGGCGGGAATTTATGCGGTGCAGTCAACGGCGGAGCGGCTGCAGGGCTATCTGGCCTTGCTGCTGGTCATGCAGGCGGGGCTGATGGGCGTGTTTGCGAGCGTGGACGTGTTCTTTTTCTACTTCTTTCATGAGCTCGCGCTCATCCCGACGTTCATCATGGTCGGGGTCTGGGGCGGACGCGACCGGCACTACGCGGCGATGAAGCTGACGATTTACCTGACCCTGGGCGCGATGCTATCGCTGCTCGGGCTGATTGCGATCTACGTCAAAAGCGGCGCGCAATCCTTCGATCTTATGGAACTGCGTCACGTGCTGGCCGGGAGGCCGCTCGCTGACGCCTGGCAGCAGCGGATTTTCGGCCTGCTGCTGTTCGGCTTCGGCACCCTGGTGTCGCACTGGCCGTTTCACACCTGGGCGCCGCTGGGCTACGGGGCGGCGCCAAGCTCGACGGCCATGCTGCATGCCGGCGTGCTGAAAAAATTCGGCCTCTATGGCCTGCTCCAGATCGCGCTGCCGCTGCTGCCGGCCGGAGCCCACGAGTGGGTGCGGACGCTGGCCTGGCTGGCGGTGGCCGGGAACATTCTGGTCAACGGCTTCGTGACCATCGCCCAGCGGGATCTCAAGCAGCTGGTCGGCTACAGCTCGGTCATGCACATGGGGTATGCGTTTCTCGGCATCGCCTGCCTGGCGGCCGCCCCGGCCTCCGGTTCCGGTCAGGCCGCGGCCGGCGGGGTGGTCCTGCTGATGGTGGCGCATGGCCTGTCGGTGGCGCTGCTGTTTTTGCTTTCGACCAGCATCTGGCAGCGCACGCGGACCTTTGACCTTGGGGCGATGGGCGGGCTCGCGCAATCCGCCCCCGTGCTCGCGGCGTTTTTTGTGGCGGCCACGTTTGCCAGCGTCGGGTTGCCGGGGTTCGCGAATTTCTGGGGTGAGCTGACGATCTTTGTGGCCGCGTGGCAGTTTTCACCGCTCCTGACCGTGCTGGCGGTGACGGGGGTGGTCATCTCGGCGGTCTACAGCCTGCGGGCGGCGGCCAACGTGTTTTTCGGAACGCCCACGGAGGAATTTGCGGCGGTCGCCGCCAGCCATCCGCCGGCGGACCTGCGGTGGGCGGAAAAAATCCCCGCGCTGCTCCTGCTTGTGGCGCTGCTGGGCATCGGCTTCTGGCCCAAGGCGGTTTCCACGCCGCTGAACGCGGCTGTGACGGCGCTGTACACCCCGGTGGGCCCGGACCTTCCGGTCCCGGACACCAGATAATATTTTGTCCCGATGGATCTTTCCTCCCTCAAATCGCTCGCCCTCGACAACACTTGGGGTGCCATCGCGCCCGAAATTTTCCTCGGCTGTCTGGCGCTCGCGCTGCTGGGCATTGAGCTGCTGCTGCCGAAGCGACAGCACGGCCTCATCCCGGTGGCCGCCATTGTCGGTCAGCTGGGGGTGCTTGGCGCGGTCCTGGCCAGAGTTCACCAAATTGCCGGCCAGCCTGGCGGCACGCTCTCCTTTGGCGGGCTGCTCCAGCATGACCAGTTTGGACAGCTGATGCGGGTGCTCTTTCTCCTCACCGCCGTGCTGGTGAGCGGACTTGGGGTGGTGGCGCTGCGGAGGCAACGGATGCCGCAGACCGAGTTTTATGCCCTCGTGACGATCGTCACGGCGGCGATGATGCTGCTCGCGCAGAGCAATCATTTCCTGATGCTGTTTGTCGCGCTGGAGACCGTCACGGTGGGCTTCTACATCCTGGTGAGCTACACCCGGGCCAGTCCGCTCTCGCTTGAAGCCGGTCTGAAGTACCTGATCATGGGTGCGCTCAGCTCCGGCCTGCTGCTGTTTGGCAT
>CAIXIZ010000025.1 GCA_903919625.1 uncultured Verrucomicrobiota bacterium | reverse complement strand
CTGTCCCGGTGGCCGGGCCGTGGGGATCGGTTGCCTTGCCCCCGGGCAGCTTCTCGGCATACCAGTCGCCACACCATTGGTTCACGTTGCCCAGCATGTCGTAAAGCCCCCAGGCATTGGGTTTTTTGCCTCCCACCAGCCTCGGTCCGGCGTCTCCGCCGGGATATTGTTTCTCCATCCAGTTCTTGGTGCTGAAACCCCGTCCGATGTATCCCACGCTGCTGTTGCCGCCATACCAGGCGATGGGGTCGAGCATCGGCGCATTGCTGGTGCCTTTGATTTCCAGATTGCCCGCATACGTCGCCTCGGTGGTCCCGGCCCGGCAGGCATATTCCCATTCCGCCTCGGTCGGCAGCCGGTATTCGTAGTCCGCGGGCAAACGTCCGGCGGCCCGCTCGCGGTCGGTCAGTAGGCGACAAAAGGACCCGGCCTCGTCCCAAGACACCCAATAGATCGGGTAATCATCCCCCACGTTGCCAATCTGCGTCTTCGGGTCGCTGTCCTTGGCCATGCCCATGGCATCGCGCAGCCGCCGGGGCGGCCCGCTGTAACTAAAATGGTAGAGCGTGTCATCGGCGAGCATCTGTCGCGCCTGCTCGACCAGATCCGTATGCATCAACGCCTGCCATTGACCCTGGGTCACAACAAATTTTCCCAGCCAAAAATCCCGCGAAATTTTCACCTGGGTCAACGGCGCCTCATCCTCGTTGCGGCCGGTCTCCTCCGCCGGACTGCCCATCTGAAAGGTGCCTGCCGGAATTGGCAGCAGGATCAGATTCAGCCCCGGCACCGTACGGATGGCGGGCTTTGAACCGATTGCAGCCGGTTGGGCCTCAAGGTCCGGGTCGGCGCACGTGGCAAGTGCGCACACCATGACCGCCATACGACAGACGAAAGGGGTGGTCTTCATCGCCTCTCCATTGGGGCCTGTCTTATGCCCGGGAGCAATCCTGAATACGTCCTTGCTGCAAGCATCGGGGCCAACCCCTGGCCATGGCCCCCTTCTGGTTTGCGTGGAGGCGATCCGCACCCCCACTGGCTGGCTTCAGGGTTTTTTCGGCGGCTCGGGGTCGCCGAAATCGAGCTCGCTTTCAGTGCCAATGGCACGGATGACCGCATTTTCCTTCAGGTAAACGTCGGCCAAGCCCAGCGTGGGGCGTTTGCCTTTTACTTCAAACTCAAACACCCCGTATTTGCCATCGGTGTACACGGACTCGTCCTGCAGGCCGTAACGTGCGGTGTGCAGACTCAGAAAGTTGACCAGGCCCGACACCGTGAACGCCAGGCCCTCCGCCCCGACCGCCGTGTCGTTAAGATAAAGCCGCGTCGCTGACAGCTCCTTCAGCAATGGATTCACCTGCATCGAGCTGCGGCTCTTGAGCGCGATCAGTTGGAGCAGAAGCGGGGGTTGGATCATGGTCGTGTCTCGCAGCGAAAACTTGCCCTCAAACAGTTTTGCCGGTTCCCCGGGCCGGAGGTCTCCCCGTAAATCCAGTTGGCCGCCTTTGAGAATAACCGGCACCTTGGCCGCCTGGGCGACCAGGTTGGCCAGGGTGCCGGGTGGAAGCTTTGCGTTTTGCAGCGGCCGCGTCAGCGCCTGCAGCCAGGCGGGAATGTCCGTCACCGTAAGCGCAACCGCCTGATGGTCGCCCGTCGGGAAGAGCGTGAATGCGAGCGTGTTGGCCAGGCCTTCACGGCCCGTCAGGGATGCCGCTACCAGGCGTCCATCCCGCAGTTCGGTGGTGAGGGTGAAGTCATGCATGGCGAGTCCGGCGCCCAATTCGGTTTCCGCCAGCCTGATGTCGGCCTTGAGGGAAGGCCGGGGGGTGCTCTCCGCCGTGACGGCCCGGGCGGTCGTCGCCGTCCCCGGGACGGTGGCGCTGAGGAGCGGCATAAACGGCCCCAGGAGCACCAGCAAACCGGGGGTGTCGATGCGCGCGGCCCCAACCGAAACCTCGTAGCGGTCGGGCGCTGGGATTTGCAGGTCGGCGTGGAGCGCCGTGCGGCCAAGCTGAAAATCGGAGACTTCAATCCGTTCCGCGCGTACCGAATCCCGGCTCCTGTCCAGCGTCGCCCGGGCAACCACAGCGAAAGGTGCGCCGAGCAGATCGTTGGCCTGGGCGGAAAGGCCGATCTGGGGTTTGGCCTGCCGCAGCCAGCCGGTGACCTTGGCCTCTGCCGCGATGGGCGAAAGCGGCGGTGCGTTGACGCCGGCCAGGAGCAGCCGGGTTTCGGTGGCGTTGAACGCAAGCTTCACGCCAAACTCGTCGGCCGCCGGCGAGCCGGCGGCCTGCAGCGTGAGGCTGGCCCGGCCTCCAATCGCACCCGGCACGGCGAGGTGGAAATTTTTCCAATCAAGGCTCCCGCCATAGGCTCCGGCATTGGCGGTCGCAACCAAACCAAGCTCACCTTCCCCCAGTTCATAGCCGGACATGGTCAGGGGCACCGCCAGCCCGGAAATATTCGCCGTAAACTCCCCTCTCACCAGGGCTGGATCAAAACTGCCTGCGGCCAAGGGCATGCTGGCGGTGAAGCTGCCCCTTGCCCGGCCGGTCAGCCGGCCGAGATCGAGCGGCACCCCGGATGGGAGCGCCTGGTGGTTCACCGTGAGCCAGGCGGAGACCTGCGTAAAATCCGCCGTAAAATCGGCTTGGATGCCGGCCTGTGGCTCGCGCTGGTCGAGCGCGGACAGGCTGACCGTCGCCGCCGGCACCGTGACGCCAGGCGCCGCGAAATTCATGACCGTCACGTTCGCACCGGGCCAGCTGACGCTGACCGTCACCTCCTGCACTGTCACCGGACCGGGCGCCTGCCCTGGCGTCGCGTGAAGATTGCCGAATTGTGCCCCGCCTGTGAGCGCGGTGGGGCGGGTGCTCTCGGGGTGGGTAGGGTCAAAGGGGGCGGCAAAGGTGAACGCCGCCCGGGTCAGTTCGCCGGACTGCACGAACGGCGCAATTTGCCCGCGCAACCCAGGCTGCAAATCTGCCGGCCACCACTGCAGCAGGTGTCCGACCGTCAGATGCGCGAGCGCCACGGTTCCGCTTACCTGCAACGGCGCCCCGCCAGCTACACCGGGATCCAGCGCCGCCGGACCGGCGGTAACCCCCACGCCATCCAGATCCATTGCCAGCGAATTGAGCCGGAGATGCTGAAATGCCCCGTCGGCGGTCACGTCGATCTTGAACGCTGTGACCGGCACATCCGCATTGAAAATCTGCTCGGTCGCATGAAAGAGGCCGGGCCCGCCCTCGGCGTGAACCGTGACGGTTTTCAACCGGCCCGTGGTATCGGCAGTCAGCCGGGTTTGCACCTGCACCGGCACGTCGATGGCGGCGAGCGGCAGACTTCCGGGCAGCTGCAGATGGAAACGCGCCGGATTCACCCGGGCCAGATCGAGGGTGGCGGAGAGGTCAGGCCCGGCCAGCGCGGCTTCCAGGCCGAGCGCAAGCGGTTGCGATTGAAAATGAGCGGTCACTTCGCCTTTGAAGGTGGCGGCAGCCGGGCGATCTCCGGGGACAAGCCGGGCGGTAAAACCGCCGGTCACACGATCCAGCTGCAGGTCGGCGGGGGTGACTCCATAAGGGGTAAGCGACGCAAGTTGATCCTTGGGCAAGAAACTGGCAAGAAAGGCGCCCGGGAATTGCTCGGCGGCAATATTGCCTTCCAGCTCGATGGGGTCGGAAGCGGCCGGCGCCAGTTTTACCGCCAGGTTTTCCACGGATAATTTCGGGCCATCGAGATCCAGGGCCAGGGTGCCGACCCGAATCGAATGTCCGGCATCAGGGGTCTCGGCGACGAGCGCAAAGGATTTGACCGGCACGTCACGGACGAGCGGGCCAAAAGCCCGGAGCGTGCCTGGCTCCGTGGTGGTCAGGGTCACCCGCGCCGTCCGCCACTCACCGTGCGGGGTCGCGGTCAGTTCGGCCGAGACCCGGACAGGCAGGTCGAAGGCCCGGGCTGGCGCATAGCCCTTCAGCAGCGCCAGATCCCCCAGGGCAGCCAGCCGCACCCCGGCCAATTCGAGGCGGGCAATGACCGGCCCGCCGGATGCCGGCAGGGCCGCATTGAAACTAAACGGAACCGGGTGTCCGCCAAGCGCCAGGGTGAGCTGGCCGGAAAGGCTCAACGTCTGCAGCGATGCGCCGACCAGATCGGACGAGGTCAGACTGGCCTCGAGGTGCGTCTCAAGCCTGGTGATGCCCACCTCCCGGAGGCCGGACGCCGGAAACGGCAATGCTTGTGCGGTGGCAGCCGGGAGCCAGGCCACCACGTCGGATCCGTCCGGGCCGGTGAGCGCGATGTCCGCCTGCAACGCAGGGGCGGCCCCGGTGACAAGCCTGGTCTTGGTGGCGGTCAGGTGCAGGCTGTCGAGCTCCAGCGCCAGGAGATCGAAGGCGATGGTTTTGGCGTTGTCTGCCGCGTAGCCGGCTGCTTCGAAGCGGTGGAGCAGTATGGGGCCACCAGCCTTGATCCTGGGCAGGTTGAGCTCACCGTCTTCTGCGAGGAGGTGGAAATGCAGGTCAGGCAATGCGACGCGGTCGAGGTCAACGGTGCCATCGACGTCAAACGCCAGGCCGCGCAGCCTGGCTGGTGGCAACGCCAGGGGATCGAGCGGCAGCGGCGGCAGGTCATCCGTGCCAAACGACGGGACCGTGGCGGAAAAATGCAGGGTGTGTGCGGAGAGCTTTCCCTCCACATGGCCCTTGAGGCCAACCGGTTTACTGCCGCCTTCGAGACGGAGGGCCAGTGCGAGGGCCAGGTTTTCACCTTCCCGGGTGAGCGTGGTCTCAATGGGTTGGAAATGCCACGTCACCGTGCGTTCCGGAGCCCGGAGCTCGACCGCCAGGCCGCTCACCTCAAGTGCGAACGGCACGCCTTCGGCCGGGAGCCATGGCTGCAAAGCCGTCGCCTCGATCCTGCCCGGCACGACCGCAACCGGTTTGGCCGCCGAGGCGGCCATTGCGCGGCTGGGCCAGCCGCTGCCTTTGAAATCGAGCGTGAGCACCGGCTGGGTCACCTCCACCTTCGCCGGCAACCAGTGGTGCCCGAACAGCGCCGCCTTGTTAAAGACCAGGCGGATCTGGCTGACCTTGGCCACCGGCCGGCCGTCGGTGGCGACGGCCGTCGGGTCTTCCATTGTCAGATCCAGTTCGCCAGCCCCCAAGTGCCAGCGAAACGTGGCGGCGCGCACGCCGAGGGTGAGACCCTGGCCGGGCGGCACGGCCCGACGGGTGGCCCAGTTGACCGCCCAGCCGATGGGGACAGGCAAGAGCAAAAGCCACGCGATCAGCACCAGGCCGCCCGCCAATCCGGCCAGAACCAGCCGTCGCAGCCAGCGGCGAAATCGGCGCGGTTTGGGTTCAGCCATGGGAGAGGTCATCGCCGGGGCAGCCAAGGCTTGAAACCCAAAAGGGCGGCCCCATTTTCACCGGGCTCCCTCACCCCGCCCGCCGGGATCAAAATTTCCAGGCCGAGGAGAGGCCGACCGCCCAGGAGTTGTAGTTGGTGCCCGTGTCGTAATTGCCACCCAGCGTGACGTCGAACTTCTGCGTGACGCGGAACGAGACTGAGCTGCCGAAGGTGGTGAAGTTCTTCACTGCGGCGGCCTTCATGAAGTTGGTTTCGATGACAAAGCCGTCCAGGATGACGCGCTTGCCCAGCGGGGTGACGGCGCGCACACCGTTTTTCAGGATTTCCTAGTTTACCCGCGGATCGAAGGTGTTGCCATCGTAGCTCACGGCGATGCTGTCGTGATAGGTGACCTGGTTGACCAGGCCAAGGATGAGACTGGAATTGACGCGGTAATCCACCGTGTTGGTGAGGCCGGCCATCCAGATGACCCCGCCGCCGGCGAGATCCGCGGAACCGCGGGCCGAAATGCCGGTGAGCGGGGTGAGCCGCCAGTTCCACGGGTTGTCCTTGTTCATGATCTTCACGCGAACCGGCAGGGCGAGGTTGAGGCCAATGCCGTAGATCTTCGCGGCGCCGATGGTGAGATAGTTGACCGGGATGCTGCCGGCGATCGAGACGCGTTCCGTGAAGCGGAAGCCAAAGGGGATGGAAAGATCGGTGTTGTTGCCCTTGATGCCATTCGCATTGAACTGGCCGCTGTTGAAACCGATGCCGTAGCCGGTGAAGCGTGAATTGGAAACGGTGGAATCCGAAGCGGCGGCGGTGCCTTCAAAGGGGAGATCCATCGACGGCGTGAAGCCGTCGGCAAAAAACGCGGAGTTCGACATTTGGGCGGTGCTGGAATTCGGGTTGCCATCGGTCACCGCGACGGCGGAACGCCCCGCAATGGCCGCCAGAAACTTGCCGACCTCGGCGGAGCCGTTGCCCAGGAAGAAATTTTTGATCTGCTGCTCGACATCGGCGCGGGTGGGCCCGCTGAAAGACTGGTTAAGGCCGCTGACCGGGCTTTGCACCCCGACCGTCACCAATGTGGGGGTGAAATTGTAATTGAGCTGCAGGGCGTTGGAGACCCCGAGAAATTTGATGTTGGCGAAAAAGTTGTTGCTCGCCAGCAACGGCGAAAAATTGCCCTGGTTCTGGATCACGTCCGAGACGAGACTCGGGAAACTGCTGTAATCTTCCGTGATGCTGAACGCGGGCGCGGAGGAAACGGCCGCAACCTCAAACGGGCTGGTGGCGCGGGCGGCGGGGAGCAACGCGAAGACGGTGCTGGTGGCGGCAAGGAGGAGGAGGAGTTTTTTCATGGCGGGGGAAATTGGCCGGGCGAACGGGGGTGAAAGCAAAAAGCATGCTAGCATGAACATTTGGGGCGAAACCCCAATCTCGCGCTGGGTGATGCCTAAGCCGTGAAAGCAGGCAGAGGCTGGCCCTTAATTCTGCCGTGCCGCAAGCATTTTAGCTCGAAAATTTGGCGCCATCACTTTGTCCGGCCACCAGCGCCCCCGTCCCAAAGGGGCCAGGCCTTTCGTCCCCAAGCCTGCCCCCAGGCGCCAGCATGGCCCGGCACTTGGGCTTCCGGGCACCGTTCGGG
>CAIXIZ010000024.1 GCA_903919625.1 uncultured Verrucomicrobiota bacterium | reverse complement strand
CGTCCTATCCGTCCTATCCGCAGAGGCATTCCCGGACGGCATGAGTTGTCTCCTTTTGGAGACTGGCGACAACTACCTGGTGCCTGTCTGGAAAAGCGGACTTATCCCCGACGCCATGGAGACCCGCCTAACCGCCCGTCCCGCCTAACCCTACAATTTATAGAAAACGGGGGTATTTTTCAGGAAGTTGTGACCTCAGGCGGGATGGGCGGGATATGATGCCGCTACCGGACAAAGCCAGCCGCACTGTATTTACCCATTCCGCCGATTTTCTGTGCGATTTTGGCCTCGGCGGGTTCTATAGGCCAAACCCTGCCATGGATGCCCCTGACCACGACCTGCTCCGGCGTTATGCCGACCACCGCGACGAAGCCGCCTTCGCCGAGGTCGTACACCGCCATGTAGATCTCGTCTACGCGACTGCCCTGCGGTTGCTCAACGGGGACACCCACTCAGCCCAGGATGTCACCCAGACCGTCTTCACCGATCTGGCCCGGCATACGGCCGCGCTGCGTAATCATCCCACGGTGGCCGGCTGGCTGCACACCAGCGCGCGCTATCACGCCAGCAAGACCGTACGCACGGAACAACGCCGCCGCATGCGTGAACAGGAGGCCGTCACCATGAACGAACCAAATATCGCCGAATACTCCTGGGAGCAACTGCGCCCGTTGCTTGACGAGGCCGTCGGGCAGCTCAACGAGGCTGACCGGGACGCATTGCTGCTGCGCTACTTTGAGGGCAAAAGCCACCGGGAGGTCGGTGCCATCCTGAATTTGGATGAAAACACCGCCCGGATGAGGGTCGAACGTGCCTTGGACAAACTGCGGAACCGCTTTTCCAAACGCGGGGTGGCCACCACCGCTGCCTTGTTGGCGACCAACCTCAGTGCTCATGCCACCACTGCAGCGCCATCGGTGTTTGCCTCCGCCCTCGCAGCTCATTCGCTGGCGGCGGTTGGAACCGGGGCCGCTGTTGCCAGCACCGGAATGCGTGCCCTGTTGACCGCCAAGTCCAGCCTGGTCATGGTGAGCGCAGGTGTGGCGGTACTGGCGGTGATCACGCTTTGGCCGGCCAAGGAAGCCGCCCAGGCGTCCGTCATCAGGTCTGCACAATCCACTGACTCTCTCAGCTACACCCCTTACAGATTCACCACGATCGCAGGAGCGGCCGGCATGAATGGCCGGGCGGACGGTCCGGCTAACTCCGCCCGCTTTAACCTGCCCATTGCAGTGGCGGTGGACTCAGCGGGCAATCTCCTGGTGTCGGACAACAACAACTCAGCAATCCGGAAGGTCGTGGGTGGGAGCGTGACGACACTGGCTGGAAACGGTCGCGGGAAAGAGGATGGGGCGGGGAGCGCGGCCCGCTTCAACCTTCCGCTCGGTCTAACCGTGGATCCTTCTGGCATCGTTTATGTCGCCGATGGCTCCAACCGCACAATTAGGAAGGTCACTCCTGCCGGGGTGGTGACGACCTTCGCGGGAAATGCCGGTCCCGCCGGGGAAGAGACCGGCCTGATTGGAAGCGACAACGGGTACGGCAGCGCCGCGCGGTTTGGGACTCCCTGGGGGATAGTGATGGATCCGGTTGGCAACCTCTATGTGGCGGACAAATTGAACCACACGATACGTGAGATCACACCTGACGGAGGGGTGCTCACGCTTTACGGGACCCCAGGCCACGCGGGAAGCCAAGACGGGGCAGCAGGCCTCTTTGATGGTCCATCGGGACTGGCGATGGATCAAGCCGGCAACCTCTTCGTCTCCGACGAAACCCAGCACACGGTTCGCAAGATCACGCCTGCCGGGGTAGTCAGCACCTTAGCGGGCAAACCCGGTGAGCGTGGCAGTGCCGATGGCGTTGGCAGTGCGGCCCGTTTCAACCAACCCCTGGGCCTGGCGGCGGACCAGCAGGGGAATGTCTATGTGGCGGATTCTAAGAACAACACCATCCGGCGAATCACGGCTGCCGGTGTGGTCACGACGTTGGGCGGGTTGCCGGGGGTTTCGGGCGACACCGATGGGGCCGGAAACCTCGCCCGGTTTTCCTGGCCGTGCGGCGTGGCGGTGGACGCAGTGGGTAACATCTACGTCACCGATACCAGCAACCACATCATCAGGAAAGGCATGCTACCACCCAAGAAGTGACGAGGCCGACCCATTCCCGGACGACTCGGACGGGTCTTTCAACCCCTTACGCATGGTGGTGAATACATGTATAGGGGACAGGTATCGGGAAACACCCGTCCGAGCCGTCCGCAGCCGGCATGCGTTGTCTCCATTTGGAGACTAGTTTATGCGATGGAACACATGGCGTAAATTGGATAACGTTTCCGCTCTGGCCTTGGCAATTTCGCAACTGGTCCTAAGATTTTTCCTGTCGGTACGTCATATCCTATACCGCACCCGCCGTGAAAATTGCCTCCTTCAAGCCCGACCAATTCACCGCCTTTCCCCGCGGGGTTCTTCTGCTCGCGTTGCTTTCCGGCCTCGCCTTGGGTCGCGCGGCCGAAACTGCCGTCGCACCGCCCGCTGCAACGCAACGACCGGCGAGTCCACCCGCGCAGATTGATTTCCCCAAGCTGTCTGAATCGTTTCGGTGCGAGGCGTATCTGGAAGTTGCGGCGGTATTACAGACGTTGCCCGAGGCACAACGTGTGACGCAATTGCGGGCCTGGGCGGCGGAGTTGGATTCGCACTATCCCCCGGGCCGTTACCGACCAGCAACCATTGCGATACTTTGCCGGATGCTGTTCGAACCAAAGCGAGGGCAGTCATTCCGGGGAGAGGGTCTGGGCGCGCCGTACTTTGTGGGGTATACGCGTTTCTCTCCTGCGGAGGTAGCCCTGAAATTTCCGCTTGAGCCGATTTTGCTGGTGGATGGCATTCCGTTCGATGTGGTGCGGGGGACTTCTATGGCTGGCAGTGGATCGGAGGGGGCATCTGATTATGAGAATTTCCGTCAGGGCAGTTGGAGCGTTGCCGGGTGCTGGCGACCATCCCAGATGCGCACCACTTCCACCCAGCGCGCGGACTCGTTGACTTGGTAGAAAATCAGCCAGTGCCGGTGCGAGAGTTTTCGCAGGCCGGGGCGGCGGCGCAAAGGAGCACCCCGGTACGGCAGGAGGGAGAGCGCAAGGGCGGTGTCGAGGATTTCGTGGCCGATGCGTGCGGCGGCCTCGGGGCTCTGCGCGGCAAGGAAGCGCACGACTGCGCCGAGATCGTCGCGGGCCGTCTCGGTCAGACCGACCCGGTAGTCCATCGGGGGATTTGCCGGCGGACATCTTCCAGCGGAATGACGCCTTTTTCCCGGAGCGAGCGCAGGCCTTCGTCAATGGCGGCGAGCATTTCGGGCGTCTCCTCGGCGGTTTCGTCGAGCCAATGCCGCAGTTCCTCGCGCTCGGGGGGGTCGAGGTGAAGGATGGCGGATTGGATTTCGGCGAGCTTGGTCATGGCGCTAAGGTGGGAGTATGGAGCGGGGTTGGCAAACGATTTTTG
>CAIXIZ010000023.1 GCA_903919625.1 uncultured Verrucomicrobiota bacterium | reverse complement strand
GGCCTTCGGCTTGCGCAACCTGGCCGACCGCGCGCGCGGCCTCGCCGAAATGCGCCGGGTGCTTAGACCCGGCGGACGGCTGTTTGTACTGGAGTTTTCGCAGCCGCAGGCTTGGTTCCGCCCGGTATATTATGCGTATTTGCGCCGGGTGTTGCCCACCCTCGCAGTCTGGGTGACCGGCGACCGCCAGGCCTATGATTATTTGTGCGGCTCCATCCGTGATTTTCCCGGCCACCTGATGCTGGCCGACGAGCTGCGGCGGGCCGGGTTCGCCCAGGTGACGGTGTCACGGATGACGTTTGGCATCGTGGCCCTGCATATTGCACAGCGCCAGACTGGCCCAGGATGAGGCGACGGCCGGGGATCAGTTGAACGATTTCCCGCAGCCGCAGGTGCTTTTGGCATTGGGATTTTTGATCTCAAAGCCTTTGCCATGCAGCCCGTCGTCGAAATCGATGCTCACCCCGTCGAGCAGCGCGAGACTCGCCGCATCCACGAGCAGCCGCACGCCTTCGCTCTCCATCTCGTGATCGCCAGTTTTGGGCTCGTCGAAGCTCATGCCGTATTGCTGGCCGGAGCAACCGCCCTGGTCCACCAGCAGCCGCAGGCATTTCGCCCCGGCGGCGGCTTCGGACTGCATGGTGCGCACTTGCTGGGCGGCACGGTGACTGAGCGTGATCATGCGCGCACCATGCTTTGACGGCGGGATGTGTCAATGCCGCAGCGGATTTCGTGCCAGCGGCGATTTCCCCGCTTGCCAGCACGCAAACGGGTGTCTTTACTGGCCGAAGTGGCTGCACTTAAAGATATCTTCAACGAGCTTCATTATGAGATGACGCGGACCATCGCCGAAGGCGGCATGGGGGTCGTCTTTCAGGCTCATCAAAAGGGTGCGGGCGGTTTCCGTAAAGTCGTCGCCGTGAAACTTATCCGTGAAGAATACTCCACGATTCCCGAATTCCAGAGCAATTTCATCGGCGAAGCCCGGCTCGTGGCCGACCTGATCCACACCAACATTGTCCAGACCTACCATTTGGGCCAGATCGGCGGCCAATACTTCATGGTCATGGAATTTGTGAATGGCGTGAACCTGGAGCAGTTTCTGGAGCGCCACCGGGTGCTGGGCCGGCCGATGCCGGTGGATCTCGCCGCCTTCATCACGTCGCGCATCGCCCGCGGACTCACCTACGCGCATCAAAAACGCGACAACGACGGCCGGCTGCTCGGCATCGTCCACCGCGATATCGGCCCGAAGAACATCATGATCGGTTACGAAGGTGACGTGAAGCTGACCGACTTCGGCATCGCGAAAGCCCTGGACCTGATGTACAATGAGGAGGGCCAGGTGGTCGCCGGCAAAGACGACTATCTCTCCCCCGAGCAGGCCAGCAAGGCCGTCACGGACGCCCGGGCCGACCTCTTCCCCCTGGGCATCGTGCTCACCGAGTTGCTGCTCGGCCGCAACATTTTCCGGGGCGAGGACCGGGAGCTGTCGCGGGAGAACATCCTCAGCCTGCCGATTCCCATCTTTTCCACCCTGCGCGGCGAGATCGACCCCAAGCTTGAGGTCATCATCCAGAAGGCCCTGCAGCGTGATCGCAACCTCCGCTATCAAACCGCCTACGAGATGATGACGGCGCTGGAAATCTACCTCTACTCCGACGGCTACGGCCCCACCAACGAAAAACTCGGCGTCTACCTAAAGGAAGTCATGGGCTTCCGCGAACCCGGCTCCACCCCCAGCCCTGCACCCGCTTGACGCCGCCACGCGCCAGTCTGCCATGAGCGGTCCCGGTTTCAGCCACGAGCTTCGCCAGCGCCAGACGCAGTCCCTCGTCCTCGCGCCCCAGCTCCGGCATTCGTTAAAAATCCTGCAGGTCGCCGCGCTTGACCTGCGCTCGGTCATTCAGGAGGAGCTGCAAAGCAATCCCACCCTGGAGGAAGTGCTGCCGACCGACGGGGTGAGCCTCGACCAGGAACGTGATGCCGAGACGTCCGGGAAATCACCCGACAGCGAGACGCCCGAAAACCGCGAAGAGATGGATTTCTCCAAGGAATTCGAGATCCTCGGAAAAATCGACCAGGACTGGCGCGACCACCTGGCCGGAGCCGGCGGCGCCCAACCCTACACGTCCGAGGACGCCGAACGCCGCCAGCACTTCTTCGATTCGCTCGTAAGCGAGACTTCGCTGCAGGAGCATCTGATGCAGCAGGCCGAGATGACCGACCTTTCG
>CAIXIZ010000022.1 GCA_903919625.1 uncultured Verrucomicrobiota bacterium | reverse complement strand
TGAACGCCCACAAATCCTCCAAACTCCCGCCGCCGCGCCCAATCACCAGCAGGTCGAAAATTTTCAGCTCCGCCGCCAGCCGCAGCATCTCCACCATTTCTGCCGCCGCGCCATCGCCCTGCACCTTCGCCGGCAGCACGACCACGCGGCCGCGCCAGCCGCGCCGCGTGAGAATGCGTAAAAAATCCTGCAGCGCCGCGCCGGTCGGCGAGGTGATGAAGCCCACGCACTGCGGCATCTCCGGCAGCGCACGTTTGCGCTCGGGCACGAACAGGCCTGCATTGGCCAGCCGCTGCTTCAACGCCTCGAACTCGCGCTGCAACCGCCCCACCCCGTCGTCCACGACCAGGCGCACGATCAGCTGATATTGCCCGCGAGCCTCGTAGACGCTGGCCTCGCCAAACACCACGACCTGCGCCCCGTCGCGCAGCACCGCCGCGTCCGGCAACCGGGCCGCATCGCCGCGGAACATCACGCACGACAGCTGCGCGCCCGCATCCTTGAGTGAAAAATATACATGCCCGCTCGCCTGGGCGCGCCGGTTGCTGACCTCGCCGCGCACCCAGCACGACGCCAGGCCACCCTCGAGCAGCACCTTCACCCGGCGGGTGAACTCGCTCACGGTCTCGACTTGCACCGCTTCCGCCGTGGGCTCGCCGGACGCCGCAGGACCCGCCATTTCGCCTTCTTCGCCCAGCTCCAATTCGCCGCCGCGCAGCTGCGCCGACGATATTTTGCCCGCGCCGGCAGGTTGCGGGGCGGCCGCGGCCCCCTCAGTTTGCGGTCGGGTGGACGTTCGACGCCGTTCACGCATGGGGTTTGGCGGCTTTTTTGCCGTAATGGTGTCGCACCAGCCGCGCAGCGGCAAACACCGCCACGAGCAGCAGGCTGCCGATCAGGATCAGCCCTCCCTTGCCCTCACCCAGCACTTCCCCGAAATAGATCCAGGCCGAGATGTGCGGCCAGGCGCACAGACAGGAGACCAGCAGGAATTTGAGAAACGGCGTGTCGCTGAGGCCCAGCAGATAATTTTGCACAAAGGCCGGCACGCCTGGGGTCACGCGCAGCAGCACGATGAGCGCGGTCGTGTCACCCGGCGGCACGTGGGGCATTTTGTAGCCCAGCCGGCCGATGACCCGCGCCAGCCAGGCGCGCAGCGCATACCGCGCCAGCCAGTAGGTAAAGACCATGTTGACGGTCAGCGCGGCCAGCGCCAACGCCATCGCCAAAGGAATGCCCAACGTTGGGCCGAAGGCCGGCAGCACGGCAAACATGAACGGAAACGCCGGCATGCCAAACGCCGGCAAGATCGCCATCGCCGAAAAGAACGCCAGCGGACCCGCCTTGGTAATGTCCGCCACCAGCCGTTTGAGTTCCGCGTGGACATCCATCCCGCGCAGCAGCAGCACGCCCGCGGTGCCGAGCACGACCGCGGCAACCGCCAGTTTGATGAGCAGCACCTTGCGCGCCGCGCGCGGGTTGGGTTCCATGCGCAAGGATGCCCCACGCCGCAAGAATGCGTCAAGCCATGCGCATCGCCAAACCCACCGCCCCATTACCCCTTGACCGCATACAGCCAGTACACTGACTACGCCCCAATCACCCCTATCGCATCAAATGAGTAAAGGCGCCCGATACTTTCTTTTTTCAGTCCTGTTCCTGGTTATCCTAGGGGTTGTCGGAATTATTTTTCTGCCCACCATGAGAAAGTTCAGCGCCGACGAGGCATACCGCCAATATATATCTGATCCTGTGCCAGGCTCAGTCACCAAATTGGAAGGCTCTGGCAGCAGCAACCTGACTGGCGGGGGCACTCTTCTGACATTTTACATCGCGCCAGCAGATCTCGATCGAATCCTGCAGGAGAGGAAATTTAATAAAACAGATCATTTTGTACTGATGGAAAGCCCGCTTGCCACTCAATCCAGCTATGCTTTGCCAAACTTTGAGTTGTACGAGAAAACCGAAAACGGAGGGTTTTATCTGATGAAAGTCAGCCGCGATCATACCCGAGTTTTCTTCGAATATTTCAGGCCATGACCGGCAATGTCCTAGTTCCCGATTTCTGTGATGAATTTCCACCAGAATGAGGTTCGTCGCCGGCACATATCATGTAGTTTGAGCAGGTTACCCCATCCCAAAACCCCGGCTTGCCGCCGGGCGTGACCGCGCCACACTCCCGCGCCAGTCCCTTCCATGCCCGCCGCCAAACCCCGCATCGCCATCGTCATCCCCGTCTTCAACGAGGAGGCCGTCCTGCCCGAGCTTTTCCGCCGCCTCGATGCCGTCTTCGCCGCCCGGCCGGACGAGGAGTGGATCACGGTCTTCGCCAACGACGGGTGCCGCGACCGCAGCGGCGCGCTGCTCGAGGCCCGGGCCGCCTCGCTGCCAGGCACGCGAATCATTGAGCTGTCCCGCAATTTCGGCCACCAGAGCGCCCTCGCCGCCGGCCTCGCCCACGCGGCCGACGCCGACGCCGCCATCACGATGGACGCCGACATGCAGGATCCGCCGGAACTCATCCCCCAGCTGGTGGACGCCTGGCGGAACGGTGCCGAAATTGTGCTCGCTCTGCGCCGTTCGCGGCAGGAAGGCGGGCTGCGGCGGCTGGGCTTCGAGGCCTTCCACGCGCTCTATGGCCGGCTGACGGACTTTCACTTTGAGACCAACACCGGCACCTTCGGCCTCCTGAACCGCGCCGCCGTCGAGGCGTTCAACCGCCTGCCCGAGAAACACCGTTTTTTCCCCGGTCTGCGCGCCTGGATCGGCTTCAAGCACACCGAAATCCTCTACGACCGGCAGGAGCGCGCCGCCGGCGAACCGGCGCAGACCCTGCGCCGGCTGGTGCGTTACGCGCTCGACGGGCTTTTCAGCTTTTCCCAGCTGCCGCTCCGGCTGCTCACCTACGCGGGGCTGTTCATCGCGTTCATGGGCTTTGCCATCGGCCTCTTCTTCATCGGCCGCCGGCTGCTGGGGTTGGAAATCGCCTTCACCGGTTTCACGACCATTGCCACGCTCGTGCTCTTTCTCGGCGGCGTGCAGCTCATCGGCATCGGCGTGCTCGGCGAATACCTCGGGCGCATCTACGACGAGGTGAAGCGCCGGCCCAACTATATCGTCAAACGCAAGACCGGCTGTGAATAAGCGGTTCCTTGTCCCGGCGCTGCTCCTGGCCGCCGTGACCGGCCTGCTCGCCGTCGTCGGCCACTGGCTCCTGTTTTCGACGTTCATGTTCTATGACGACGAGGGCTATGTGCTCACGTCGTTGCGCAATTTCTCGGTGGGGGGCGGGCTGTATGACCGCGTGTTCAGCCAGTACGGGCCGTTTTTTTTCAACCTCCAAGATGCGCTGCACCGGCTGCTGGGCCTGCCGTTTGACGCGACCGGGGCGCGCTGGTTCACGCTCGTCTGCTGGTGCGGCACGGCGCTGCTCGGCGGGATTTTTGCCTGGCGGCAGACCCGCAGCCACCTCACGGCGCTCGGGGCGGCCGCGCTGACGTTCGCCTATCTGGAGACGATGTCCTTTGAGCCGCCGCACCCGGGCGGCCTGCTGGTGCTGCTCGTCGCCCTCGGCGCGGTGGGCGGCGGCTGGGCCATTGAACGCGGCCGGCCGGGGTGGTTGGCCGGCGGCGCGGGCTTGCTCGGCGGGGCGATGCTGCTGACCAAAATCAACGTGGGCGTGTTCTTTTTCGCCGCCACCGGCGGCTGGCTCCTGCTCAATGCCGACGTACGGCCCGCGCTCCGCCGGAATTTTCTGCGCCTCGTCGCCCTCGGCTGCGTGCTGCTGCCGGTCGCGCTCATGTGGAAACTGCGGGACGAACGCTGGGTGCGCGCCTTCGGCCTCGCGTTCTCCTGCGGCGCATTGGGCTGGACGCTGGAGTGGCACAAACGTTCGCGGCCCGAACACGGCCTGCGCTCCTGGGCCTGGCTGGCCGGCCTGGGTGGCGCGCTGGTGACGGCGCTGCTCGCCCTGACCTGGTGGCGCGGCAGCAGCCTCTCCGGTTTGCTGCATGGGATCGTGCTCGACCCGCTGCGCCATCCCGGGGTCTACACCTTCGCCGTGGAATGGCGGCCTGGCACGCCGGTCGTCGCACTCGGCTCGCTGCTGGTGGCCGCAGTGGCGTGGCGGCGGGCAGATGCACCGTGGCTGCCTCCGGTGCTCGCGGGCCTGCGGCTGGTGGCCGGGATGATCTTTCTGCTCGGCGCGCTCAAGCTGGGCGGTCTGACGCTGCCGCGCGTCGGCCTCAGCTTTGGCGTGGCCCTGGCGTGGTTGCTGAGCGTCCCATTGACCCCCGGCCCCGCGACAGACTCCCAGCGCGCACGCGGCTGGCTGACGTGGGTGTTTGTCTGGCAGAGCCTCCAAGCCTACCCGATTGCCGGGAGCCAGGTCGCCTGGGGGACGTTTCTCTGGGCTCCCTTGCTCGTGAGCGGGGTATATGAAGCCGTGGTACTGCTCGCGACCTACGCCCGTGCGACCGTGCTGCGATTCGCGCTCTGGGCCGGATGCCTGCTGGGCCTCGCCGTTGCCGTGAACGCGACGACCGGCCAGCTCGCGCGCGACGGTCACGCCAGGCTCCAGCAGTATCAGCCGCTCAACCTGCCCGGTGCCGAGAGCCTGCGCCTGCCGGACGATTTCCGTACCGTGTTACGCCTGTTGAACGAAAACCTCACCGCCCACGCCGGCACGGTGTTCAGCTTTCCCGGCATGTTCAGCTTCAACCTCTGGGCAGACCGGCCAACGCCCACCCTCGCCAATGTGACCCACTGGTTCTCGCTGCTCTCGGAAGCGCAGCAGCAGGCCATCATCACGCAGCTCGGCACCGACCCACGGGCGTGCATCGTGCTCCACCGCTTCCATCTCAATTACCTGCATGACCGCAATTTTCCGACCACCGGGCCGCTGGTGGACTACATTATGCGGGAGTTCGACCCCGTCTTCACGGTGGACAATTACGAATTCTGGGTGCGCCACGGACGGACGATTGCCGGCTACTCGCTGGCCTCGCTGGCCAAAGGCGATGCGCCGAACCGGCGTGCGCTCGGGTTGGTGCTGCAAGCATTGCCGGCCTCGGCCGCAACCGTGGAGCTCAAGCGGCTGGATCCGCCCTACGACGTGGTCCAAACACTTGCATTCGACGCCGCGCAGCATTGGGAGATCACGCCGCTCTCACCCGGCGGCCAGACCACGGGTCCGTCCGTAATCACGCCGGCAACGCCTTCACCTGCCGGACCGGTCCGGCTTACGACGCAGTTCACCCCGGTGTCCGGGCTCTACCGGACCAACGAAGTCATGGTGGTGATGCGCGACCGCGCAGGACAGGTCGTGGCCGAACTGCGCTTTGCCCAGTAAATATTTTGGCCACAAAGAAGCACAAAATATCGCCTCCGACGCCGAACACCTCCCGCGCGCCCATAGGCGCGATGGCGAGCCTCAGGCTAAACTGCACCGAGTTTGGGAGTGAGTTGCATGGGTTTGGGAGTCGGGGGCAAAACTGGCGGGAAATGAGGTGGGTTGGCGAGGGTTTAAGGGGGGCTTAAGCCGGGGTTAAACCACCGGCAAGGGGTATGCAGGGGGCGTGCATGGCTTGTGCAGGGGGTGGGCAGGGATTGAGCATGTTGGCTTGAGCCGTTCGGGAGGCCGGGGCATCGTGCAGGCATGATCACGGGGTTGTTTTTCTTGGCGCTGATCGGGTTGGTCGTGGGCCTGTTCGTCAAATGGGCTTTCAGCGGCCCGCCGTGCCCGCCGTTTGACGGCGACTGAGCAGACACAAGACGGACTGTCGGCTGGCCGCAGGTCGGCGAGCCAAGTGCTGACCGCGACATTCACGTTGAGCTGACGGAAGGATTCGTCATGCTCGGGGGCGTGAACTCGGTCTACAGCTTCCTCCTCGCCGGCGGTATTGCCGCCTCGGTGATGACGCTCAGCCCTTTTCCCTTTCTCATCGGGACGGCGCTGGGGTTTGCGCTCGCATTCGTTCACGATGCGGTGCGCGAGGTGGCGCGGGCTTCGGCTGCACGTCGCGGAGGCTTGTCAGAGGCGAACAGTCCGGTCGCCGACCAGGAACAACTGCAAGGCCACAAGGAGCGTCCAAGCCTCGCCTCATCCGGTTCGCAACCCATCTGGGGAGATTAAGCTGGCGCAGGTCGCTTGCCGAAGGCGCAGCAGATCTCCGACGCCGTCGCAGCGCGCACGTTCTCAGCAGCGTCGGGGTGATGAACTCACCCAAATCTCGCCCTCTTCGTGCCTGCGCGTATTGCGGGCAACCGTTCGCCGTTGATCCCCGCGTGGGCAAACTCCACCGGTATTGCTCCGCCCCGGCCTGTGCGAAAGCCAGCCACACCATGGCCAACGCCAAATGGCTGGAAAATTATCAGCTGAGCAATGAAGGGAAATCCTTTTTCTCCGGCGGAGAAAGCACGGTGCGCGTGAGAGATTGGCGGGTCAAAAATCCCGGATATCGGCGGCAGCGAAAAACCGCCCCGAGCCAAAAAAATCCGCGATTGCACGCCCCCATCAATCTTCGCCAAACGGCCATTTTTGATGTGCAACAAGATTCGATTGACACGTTTTTCACTCTAGGGAGCGACCTGCTCGCCCGACTGCAAAACCATGTGCAACAAGATTCGATAGCCAAAAAACTGCGCCGGGCCATTTTGCGCGTGCATGCAATTTTACGCCTCATCGCCGAAAAATCCGCCCGTTGATCCCGCCCCGCGCGGAGCCGTCGCGGCGGCAGCTCGCGCCCCATGAACCCCACAGCCCATCCGCCCACCCCCGCACCCACCGACGGCCCCATCCCGGTCGCCGCCTATGTGTACAAGAACACCGTGCTCTCTTCATCCCTTCCCCCTCCCTCGCCTCCCTCTTCTTCCGGCACCGCTGCCGCGCCCGCCGACGGCCTGACCCCAGTCGCCGCCTATGTGCGGATGTCCACCGAGCACCAGCAGTATTCCACCGAAAACCAGCTCGACCGCATCAAGGAATACGCGGCGCGGCGGGGCATGGCCATCATCGAGGT
>CAIXIZ010000021.1 GCA_903919625.1 uncultured Verrucomicrobiota bacterium | reverse complement strand
GGCAGGCGCAGAAGCTGGAGGTGGTTTGGCCACAGATGACACGGATAGACACTGAGGCCGGAAATGAAAGCGCGGAAGATTAAAGGCCGGTTAAGGGCCGCTTAAGGTGCCGGTCGATTGAGATGCGGGGTCAGCGCAGTGCGCAGCTGTTCGACCAGTTCCGGTTGCATAAAAGTGTAGTCGTCGGGAATGCGGAGGATGATGGTTGGTTTGCCGGCAATTTCTTCCGGAAAGCGTTCGCGCAACCGGTCAGCCTGTTTGCGCTCCATACAGAAAATCATGTCCGCCCAGCCGAGATGACCGGCGGTCACCCTGATGCGGGCACCCGCCTCCGTGCCGGCGCTGCGCGCCACGTAATCCGGGTGATCCTTAAAAATCGCCTCGGCGGTCGGGCTGCGCCAGCGGTTGCGTGCGCAGAGGAAGAGAAGCTTGGTTTTCACGACAGGCCAGCGGACACACATAAGGCCGCCGGCAAAAGCAATAATTTCGCGGAATAATCACCTGCGCTGGTGCAAAAAACTGGCCGATTTTGAGTTTGGCCCCAAATTGGCTGCAAGTCCTACAGTCCTCTCTCATGCCGGAAACCTTCTCGATTCTCGCCGTTTGCATCATCATTGCCGCCGCCTATGTGGGGGCGCGGGTGCTCGTGCAATCACCGGCCCAGCAGGATGCTGCGGGCGAGCTCCGGCGGCTGCAGCACCGGGTGACCTGGCTGGAGGAGCGGCTCGCCCGGGCCCGACGGGAAAACTGGGGCCATGAGATGACCGGGAGCATTGCCGCTGAGCTCGACACCACCACCGGCCAGCTCGCGCAGGCCAGCTGCCGGTGCAAAGCTGAAATATAAAGATACTCCTGATGCTCCCTTTCCGACCAGCGCTGCCGGAGCCAGCAGCAGCAGGATCCTGTGCCGCCTGACCAGATTTGGGTTATCCACCCCATCAAGCGTGCCGATAAAGGCAGGTGTTGGGGATATTGTCTTTGTTCCAAACGACGCCGGAGTCGCTCGTCCGACGGCTGCATGACTTGCCGCCGGCACCCAAAGTGCTGCGCTCGCTGCAGCGGCTGCTGGCACAACCCTCGACGACCCTCCAGCAGATCGCGGATTTAATTCAGTTGGAGCCGGGTCTTTCCGCGCGGGTGGTGCGCATGGCTGGCAGCACCCATTTCGGGCGCGGGGCCAGGGTGGACAATGCCACGGAAGCCATTCAGCGGGTGGGGGTGCAGGGAGTGCAGGAGCTGGTGACCTACGCGGTGGCCTCGCAATTTATCGGCCGGCCGCTCGCCGCCTACCAACTGGAGCCGCAACTGCTGTGGAACCGCGCGGTGGCGTGTGCGCTGGCGGCAGGCAATCTGGCCGAGCGCTGCGCCGACGTAAGCTATGCCGACGCCTATACGGCCGGTCTGATGCATGGCCTTGGGCTGCTCGTCATCGACCGCCATGTGGCGGCACAGCGGACACCGCGGGTCTTTGCCTCGGCAGGCTATCCGCTGGATTTTGCCCCGGAGGAACGGGACTGGCTGGGGTTTTCACACGCCGAGGCCGGGGCGGCGCTGCTGGAGCTCTGGGGATTTCCTGCCACGGTCACGTCGGCTGTGCGCTACCAGCTGGATCCGGAGGCCGCACCGGAGCACCGGCAATTGTGCATGATCCTGGCGACGGCCCGTTGGGCGCGTTCGTTGTTCTGCGTGGCGGATGAGGTGATTCCCGAATTGCCGGCCGAAGGCTGGCTGGCGGAGGCCGGCATCCAGTTGGGTGATTTCAATGGCTGGCTGTCCTTGGTGCGCGTCCGCTACAACCTTGCCAGCGCCGAGCTGTCGCTGGGCCGGGGCGGCGGCTGACCGGACTCAGACCAGCCCGAGCTTCATTTTGCCTTCCTCGGAAATCATGGACTGGTTCCACGGCGGATCCCAGGTGATGCGGACATCAGCGGTGGACACGCCGGGGACAAGCAAAATTTTGGTCTTCGCGTCCTCTGCGATGGCCGGCCCCATGCCACAGCCGGGAGCGGTGAGCGTCATCGCGACATTGACCTGGTAGGCGGGCGACGCGGTGTCGGGCTGTTTCGCAATGTCCATCGAGTAGACCAGGCCGAGGTCAACGATGTTGACGGGGATTTCGGGATCAAACACGAGGCGCAGCTGCGACCAGACGGCCTCCGGGTCGGGCGCGCCATCGGCCAGGGTGGCGGACTTGACCGAGTGGTCGGCGGCTTCTTCGCCGATGGCGTCGGCGTCTTTGGCGTCGAGCCGGAAAAGGCCAAAGTCGGTCTGCACCGTAAAGCTGCCGCCCAGGGTCTGGTGGATCATCACCTTGGTGTTGGCCGTCAGCACCGATTTGTCGCCGGAGGGGATCTGCGTGGCGGTGACGTCGCGGGAGAGAGTGCGGTCGCGGGAGGTCATGAAGAAGAATATTTAAGCGCAAAGGCGCCAAGCGGCAAAGGTCGGAAAAGTAAGGAGATTTTCAAATTGATGGCGGAAAGGGGCGGGCTTTGCG
>CAIXIZ010000020.1 GCA_903919625.1 uncultured Verrucomicrobiota bacterium | reverse complement strand
TGGAGCTGCACGCCGGCGGCCTTGGCGGCCTCCTGCAGCGCCGCCTGCAGCATCACCACCGGATCGGTGCTGATGGCGAGCCGGCGCATGAGGCCGAAACCCTTTTTGGTGCCGACCGTGAGGTTGACCTTCAGTCCCTTGCGCTTGACCGCCACGCGCGTGTTGGTGGCGTCGGGCAACGGGGCGTTCATGGGCGCGATGTACGCATCGACGTAATGCACCCCGACCCCGGACTTGTCCGGGGTGCCGGGCGGCAGCTTGTCCTTGGCGGCTTGGTTGATATTACACAGTTTGAGCATGGTTGGGTGGTGAAAATTGGGCTGGGGGGAGATCGGGATGGTTGAGCGTGTAGTGAATCGCCTCCAACGCCAGCCCCCATTTGTGGGTGCGGCTCTCGGCGCTGCAATAGCAGCCCGACGGGGCGGCCGTCCTTTTCCAGGCGAAGATATCATCCAACGGCCGGCCCACCAGCGGCGGGGCGACGGCCATGGCGCGCATGAGGCCTTCGGCGTCACTGAGATAGGCACACATCTTTTGGTGGCCTTCATCGCCGGGTGCCGGCCGGCAGCTGGCCCGCAAAATTCTGCGGCCCTGCTCCAGGGGGCTGAGCGCAACTTCGTAGTCGAAAGCCAGGGGATGACCGGAGTTGGAGCAGGTGGTGCCATCGAACCGGAAACTCGCCTCGACCGAACCGTCCGTCCGCTGCACGATGCGCACGCGCTCGCCGGCCCATTTGCGCAGCGCCCGGGCGCTCACCGTATATTGGCTGTCGGCCGGCCATGGGGCGGCAGGCGCCACCGACGCCGCCTTGGTCTCACGGGGGGCGGCGACCGCCCCGCGCAGGGCATGCCGGTAGGCCAGGCGGCGGTATTGGCAGGGAGACAATGAACAGCTTTCGCACGGCACCGCGGGAGCAGCGCCGGGAACCCGGGCCACCGCCGGGGCCAGCCCAATGACGGCCAGCAATGATTTTTTGGGCCGAAGCATCCCGCTCGACAAAACCTCCAACGGTCCGGGCAACGGCCGGGCGGCGGCTTCGGTGAGCAGGGTGAACAGTTTGTTCTGCTCGGCCACATCCCAGCCGGAGTAGCCGGGACTGTAATGCGGCACGGCCATCAGCCCCTCGCGCTCGGCCAGGTCGCACACCCGGCCGTTGGTCGCCGCCACCAGATTTTCCACCACGGCCGAACCAAACATCTCCAGGAAAAAATATTCGTCCGGTTTCGCTTCCCCCCAGAGCTGCCGCGCGTGCTCCTCGCACTCCCGGCCGGCGCTCACGGCGACCAGCATGACCCGCTGCGCGCCAAGCGTCCGGAGGTGGTCGTGCAGCTGTTGCGACTGAAATTCCGTCCCCCCCAGCCGCAGCCGGCCGGCTTCGCCGTATTCCAGTTCCGCTTCACGCAGATAAATCCAGGGCTTGCCGTGCTGCGTGAACCACTGCCTCGCCCCGGCGGCCAGCTCGTCCGCCCGTTCGCCCGGGGCATGGTGCCGCGGGTAGCCGAGCAGCCGGCGGTACTCGGTCTCCGCGACATTCACCGCCGGCCGGTCATCGAAAAGTTCAAGCGCCGGCCGCGCGCCGGGGGCGACGGCGTTCATGGCGAGACGGCCTCCGGTTCATTTTCGACGGCGGCAAACTGGCACCCGTTGACAAAGAAATCAAAAAAGCCCGGATGGGTTTCCAGCCGGCAATGCTGCACCCGCCGCACAACCTGCTCCAGTTCCGCCCGCTTGGCCCGGGAGAGCAGCGCGATGCAGGCGCCTTCGACCGAAGCGTTGCCCACCTGCACAATCTTTTCGTTGGCGATGTTGGGGATCAGGCCGATGCGCTTCGACGACGCGATGTTCAGGTGACGCCCGAAGCCGCCCGCCAGATAAAACACGTCGAGGTCGGAATAGCGGATGCCATATTCGGCAAAGGCAATCTGCAGGCCCGCGACATTCGCGCCCTTGGCCTGCGCCAGCGCGTTCACATCGGCTTCGCTGAAGGTGATTGGCCGGTCGCCATCTGCGGCCACGGTAAATTCTGCCGCCCCGCCTTCGAAGCGGCCCAGTTCGTTCATCCGGCCGGTGCGGAGCAGCTCGCTCATCAGGTCCACCAGGCCGGAGCCGCAGATGCCTTCGGCCGGACCACCCCCAATCACCGTGTTATGCACCGTGCCGTCATCGGCGATGGCGACCTTTTCAATCGCCCCCGGCAGTCCCGGCATCCCGAACGTGATTTGTCCGCCCTCAAACGCCGGACCGGCCGGACAGGAGGCGGCCAGCACCTTGTGCCTGTTGCCCACGATCAGCTCGGTGTTGGTGCCGATGTCCATCACGGCAACAACCCGCTCCTCGTTGGCGATGTCCACGGCGAGCATGCACGCCGCCGCGTCCGCGCCGACATGGCCGCTGATGATGGGCAGTCCGTAGACCCGGGCCTTCGGGTTGACCGGCAGGCCGAGTTTGCGCGCCGACTCAGAGAGGCTGGTGGTCGTGCGCTTGCCCTCGGCCAGTTCCAGTTCGGTGAGTGACTGATAGGGGCTCTGACCGATGGTATAGACCGAAAGGCGGAAAAACATGTCACGCATCGTCGAGTTGCCCGCGAGGACGACCTCGTAAATCGAACGGGTGTCCACCGGAAATTCCTGGATCGCCCGGCTCAGATAGCCGACCAGGGTGCGCTGGAGTGTCTTGGTCCGGTCCTCGGTGTCGTACTGGATGCGGGCCATCACATCGGAGCCGCCAAAACGCTGCGGATTTTCAAATGACGAATCGGCGATGACTTCGCCCGTCTCCAGATTGAGCAGCCGGATGACAATGGTGGTCGTGCCGAGGTCGATTGCCAGCCCATGCAGCGGCCCGGTGCCGCGGTCGATCTCCACGCCATCCAGTAAAATGCGGTCGCCGTCACGCGTCACCGCCGGATCCAGTGCCCACGCGCGTGCGCCGGTCGGCAATTCAAAGGCATGCTTCTCAATCTTCATCGCCCCGCGCCGCATCG
>CAIXIZ010000019.1 GCA_903919625.1 uncultured Verrucomicrobiota bacterium | reverse complement strand
TGAACTTCGACCGGAAGATGCGCTCGATAATGGCGGCGTAGCGTGTCTTGGATTTCATGATCATTTGGGGCGAGAGGTTGAGGTTCCCGGCCAACGTAGCAGGACGACTTCCTCGCGCAGTTGCTCGCGGGTCGCGGTGGCCAGACGTGTGCGAAACAAATCAATGCCCATGACCTCGTAGCCCAGCGAAGCGGCGATGTCGGCCAAAATCTGTCCCGTGCGGATCATCACACGGAGATAGGAGGCCTGGTCACCGACCACATAGGCGAGTTGAGCGCCGGGACGGAGCACGGCGCGAAGCTCGGAGAGATGGCGTACCATGCCGCCAAAATAAAGTTTGGTGACGCGCGCATAAAGCCTTTCGAAACCGGAATCCTTGTTGAGTTCAATGCGTCGGCGCTCAATCGCGGCAGCGATCCGCTGAATTTCCGGATGGTCGGCGACCAGATCGTCGTCGGTATCCGTCGTATAGACGCCGCGCGTGTTCGAGCGCACCAACTGCTTCTTGAGGGCGCGCAGCTCCTGCTTCGACCGGATAAAGCCCAGCAGCACAGATTCGAGGCGGGTGGTGCGGGTGTAATCCTTTTCGTTCGGATAGGGCGGCGACGTGATGACAGCATCGACGGAATTGGGCGGCAGGACAAGCGCGACCTCGCGAGCGTCTGCCTGGTGAATCACCGCGTCGGACGGGCTTGTGCCATTTTGCAACTGCCGCAAATCCTCGGCCATCGCCCGCACACCTTCCAGCCAAAGTGAAATGACCGGAGCATCCGACTTGGGCGGGCCAACGCCCACCTCGGGGCCAAAATGCAGGTTGCTGATGCCGTTCACCAAAGCAGTGGCGAGCGCCAGGCGCTCGTGATCGTAAAACTGCTCGGTGCGGTGGGTGGCGAGCGCGTCCAGCAACACCAGCGTTTTGTGCAGCGGAAGCGGGCTGATGCTGTTGGCGAGGAGCAGATCGGCGGCGGCCTCGGGCAACTCATGGAGCACGGTGTTGACAGCGGAACCGCGCCGGAAAAGCGGCAGACCGGCGTCCTCCGAGAGCCCATCCGCGTCAAGGCGACCTGTGGCTGCTCTTGCGACGGTTTCGGCGTGGCGCAGCAATTCATCGGGATTAACCTCCCATTTCAGTTTGGTGCGGCTGGCGAAACAGGCGACCGGGTTTGATTCCAAGCCGAAGGCGGGAATCCCAAGTTTTTTGCACTCAACGACGGTCGTGCCTGTCCCGCAAAACGGATCAAGAACGCGATGGCGTGAGTCCAGGCCGAATTTCGTCACATAGTCTCGAACCAGATGCGGCGGAAATGAAAGAATAAATCGATACCATTGGTGGGCTGCGCGGTCGTCGTAGCGGAGCTTGTTGTCTTCGCGGGCGGCCCGTTTCACCACTGCAACACCGCCATGCCCCAATTCCAGTATAGGAAATTGGGCAAATTGAACGTTAGAATCAAGGCTGGGCACATCAAGCAAAGCGACAGAATCACCCCGCCTATGATATGGCGAAGAATGTCCATGGACGGCAGGGCTGACAGGTTTTCGCGGCACGTTGCGAGTGAGGTGGGCGGCGTCCAACCGGTCAACGTGGTTCTACAAGAATCTTGGGTTGAATAGTGGGATGAGGGAATGGGGCTACTTCACCGCGGCCCAGACGCGTTGCACGTCGTCATGGTCTTCCAGCGCCTGCAGGAACTCGCCCACCTCGCCCCGGGCGGTGTCATCGAGTTCCGGGAAGTTTTTGGCGACATAGCCGATCTCACTCGTGATGACGCTCCAGCCATGCGACTTCAGCCATACGGAAACGGCATGGACGGCGGTGCGGTCGGTGAGAAACCGCGCACCGGCATGGTCGGCGGGGATGTCGTCGTTTTGCGCATGCGTGAGCGGTTCGAAGTCGTTGGCCCCCGCCTCGATGGCGGCGGCCTCAAGGTCGGTCGCGAGGTCGGCGTGGTGCGCCTCGACAATGCCCACATGGTCAAAGAGAAACTTGTTGCTGCCGGCGGTGCCGAGCACGCCGCGCTTGAACAGCACCCGGATCTCGGGCGCAGTGCGCTGGGTGTTGTCGGTGTAGACCTCGACAATGAGCGGCACCTTGTGCGGGGCATAGCCCTCGTAGACGATGTGCTCCATCGCGCTCGACTCGCCGCCGGTGCCCGCGCCCTTGTGGATGGCGCGCTCGATCACGTCGCGCGTGACGCTGGCCTTCTTCGCCTTCTCCACCGCGGCGTGCAGGCGGGCGTTGCCCTCCGGGTCGCCGCCGCCGAGCTTGGCGGCCACGGTGATCTCCTTGACGAGCTTGCCGACCGTCTGGCCCTTCTTGAGGTTAACGATCGCGCGCTTCGCGTGCAGCCATTGGCGTCCCATAAGGGGGAAAGGAGTTAGCGGGCCGCTTCGCCCGGGGCAATGGCGAAGTCAGCCTCACAGCGGAGCGCGAGCCAGGCGGTCCCCGTCGGCGCGCTATAGCAGCCGGACCTGCTTTTCGAGCGGCTTCAGGTCCGCATCCTCCAGCGCCGTGAAGCGCAGGTCCTCATCCAGGACGAAGGCCTGGGACAGGCGC
>CAIXIZ010000018.1 GCA_903919625.1 uncultured Verrucomicrobiota bacterium | reverse complement strand
GGCCTTCGTCGCGCAGCTCTTCCAGGCGTTCGAGGAGCGCATCGAGCTTGGCGCTCGGCAGGTCGCGATGGGCCGCGCCCACCAGCGCAGGATGGCAGCAGATCTGGCGCAGGCGCAGCAGGCTGGCCAGCACGTGGAAACGCACGCCGTCGAGCGCCCGGTCCGTGTCGACCCCCAGGAGGTGGGCGCGGGCGCGTTTGAGCTCGGCCTCATAGAGGAGCCGTTGCTCCCCCTCGAGGTCCACCAGTATCTCGTCCTCGGTGCGCGGGGGCAGCTCCGGCGCCACCTGCAGCTTGGTCCGGCGGAGCATAAAATGGCGGACACGGCGGCGCAGGCGCGCGGCGGAGGTGGAATCCTCCTCCGGAAACTGCCGGCGGAAGCCCGACTGCGGGCCGAGGAGTCCCGGCTGCACAAAGGCGAAAAGGCTCCACAGGTCGAGCAGCCGGTTCTCGATGGGGGTGCCGGTGAGCGCGAGCCGGTGGGCGGCGGGGATGCCGCGCGCGGTGATGGCGGTCTGGCTGAGCGGATTTTTGATGAACTGCGCCTCATCGAGGATGACGGCATCCCAGGTGTGCGACTTGAACCAGGTGGCGTTGTTGCGCAGCTGGGTGTAGTTGGCGACAATGAGCGCCGGTCCGTTCGGCGGACCCGGCTGCGCCTTGTCCACGGTGTGCTCCGGCGTGAAGAGGATGGTGGCGAGCGTGGGCGCGAAACGCCCGGTCTCGGCCTGCCAGCCGTGCATCACGCTCTTGGGGCAGACCACGAGCGCGCGCAGCGGCGCATGGCGGCGGGGCGACTCCGCCTCGTGCAGGAGCCAGGTGAGCGCCTGCACGGTTTTGCCGAGGCCCATGTCGTCGGCGAGGACGCCGCCGAAACCGTTGGCCGCGAGATGGGCAAGAAAATGGAAGCCCTCCTCCTGATAATGCCGCAGGGTCCCCCGGAGGCCGGCCGGCAGGGCGGGGGCGGGCAGCGAGGAGAGCGCGTTGGCGCGTTCCCGCAAGGCGGCCGCGAGGACGGCGTCGCGCGCGACAAAGCTCGCGGCCTCGGCGGCCAGCTGCATCGCGTGCAGGCGGTGCCGGACCGGACGGCCCTGGGTGATCATGTCCTCGGCGCGAAGGCCGAGCCGGTCGAGCGCGGCGGCGGTCTCGGCCGATTCGCCGGCCGCCGGCGCGAGTTCCAGGCGGCGCCAGCCGAGGCCGGGGAGCCGGACCCATTTGCCGCGCGCCTTGAGCAACAGGGCAATTTCGTCCGGCGAAAGGGTGGTGTCGTCAACATGCAGCTCGGCCGTGAGATCGAACCAGTCGCGCCCCGCGGCGCCGGCCGCGGGCACGGCGGCAAACTCGACATGGGCGCGCAAGGCGGGGCCGAGCAGGCCGGCCAGCTCCGGCGCGGCCTCGATGGCCAGCTCGGGCGGGAGCGACTCCCGCCAGGCAATGAATTCCTCGGGGAAATTCTTGGTGGCCGAACGCGTCCAGGCGGTGGCCCAGACATTCCACCGGAGCCGGAAATCGGCAAACCGGGCGCCCGCCACGTCGGCCAGGGTGACATCCAGACCCATCACCGGTTCGCCAGGCACAGGAGGTGGCGGAGCGGCATCCTGCCTCCACTGCCAGCCGCCGTCGCCGCTCCAGTGCTGCGTGCAAGGCGGGTCGTCGGACCGCGCAAGCAGCTGGGCGTGAAACTGCATCGGGTCATATTCGTCGTCTTCGGCGCTCAGCCAGCACTTCAGCACCGCCCGGGAAGGCAGCAGGCGAACATCCTTCCCGGCCACACCCGGAGCACGCTGCGGTGGCACCGGCGGGGGCGGCGGGGGCGCGACCGCAGAAGCCCTGGCCTCGGCCGCCTCAATCTCGGCGAGCCAGGCGAGGCCTGCGGCGTACCCGTGTTCGCAGCTTTTGGTGTGCGTACACTGGCACTGCGAGGACCACTGGCCACGCGTGTAGAACAGTTTGACGGCCAGGTCGGGTTCAGACCGGGCCGCAGGCTTGGTCGCGGCCGCCCCCGTCCCTTCCGGCGCTGCACCGAGCACCACGGCCTGCACGAAGTGATCAGCGTCGGCCCAGACTGTCCTGACCCGGCCGGCAGCGAAGCACTCCTCCCCCAGCTCACGCGTGCGCGGGTCGCGCGCGTCCAGCCACCCGCGCAAAGCAGCGAGGGCGGCAATGGTTTGGACGCTGCGTACGACCGGTACGTTGGCGCGGATTTTGGCGGACATGGAAAAGGTGAGGGCGGGAGGCAAACTGATCACAGTCCCGCCGGAATCAAACCGGCGGCAAAGGCAGCCTTACGGCCCCATTAAAACCGGGTGCGGCCTAGAAGACCTGCTCGTCCAGCAGGGCGAAGAGCTCGGCTTCGGTGATGCGGCGCTGCTGCATCGAGTCGCGTTCGCGAAGGGT
>CAIXIZ010000017.1 GCA_903919625.1 uncultured Verrucomicrobiota bacterium | reverse complement strand
GTTGCTGACCGGCCAGACCGAAAACCGGGCCGAGTTGGTGGAAAAATTCCAGACCGACCGCACCCAGACGGTTTTCCTCCTCTCGCTCAAGGCGGCGGGCTTCGGCCTCAATCTGACGGCGGCGAGCTACGTCATCCTCTGCGACCCCTGGTGGAACCCGGCGGTGGAGGCGCAGGCGATCGACCGGACGCACCGCATCGGCCAGACCTCGCCCGTGGTGGCCTACCGGCTTGTCGCCGCCGACACGGTGGAGCAGAAAATCCGCGCCATGCAGCGGGAAAAGTCCGCCCTGGCGGCGGCAGTGGTGCAGGAGGAAAGCCTCGCGAGCGTGCTGGATCTGGACAGCCTGCGGAAAATCCTGGAGTGAGGCAGGGGAGGAATTCAGAAGCCAGGAAGCCAGGTCTCAGAGGTCTGAGGCCAGATGCCGGAGTCCGGTGGGTTACCGGATGATCCTTGTGCAGCTCCCCATGCTGCGCGTTTTATCCCAGAAGCGCAGCCAGTCGGCTGAGCAATCGCTTCGCGTTCCGTTTGGCCAGCTCATGCTCCCAGATGCGGAGCACGGTCCAGCCGGCCTGCCGGAGGGAGCGGGTGGTCGGATGAGTCGGGGTGCTGGTGTACATATTTCCGCAGCCCAAACTCATCGGGGAAAAGCAGCCAAGACTTTACGACTATGTCCTCATACTCCAGCGGCTGGCTTGTCCCGCTGGAGAGCTGGTGCATCGCGACCAAGATTTTTTCGGGACGGGGAATGTCCATTGGAGCAGGGGGTGTGTCGTTCAGTGCGGAAGCCACATGATTTTGATTTCCTTTTCCAAAGGTTTGAACTCCAGGTCGCCGGTGACGAGTTCGGCCTTCTTCTCTTTGGCGAGGGCGGCGGCACAGGCATCCGCAAGGCTCATTTTGTAGCGGGCTTTGAAGTCGGCCGCATCGTCGGCCAGCGCACGGGTGAGCGGGTGGAACTCGAGGGGCAGGCTTTTCAACACCTCGGCAGCGTGCGCCCAAGCCTCCGCGCCGTCCTTCTTAAGCAACATGTATTTCACCTCGGCGTAATTTACCTCGGTCATGTGCAACGGCCGGTCGGTGCTGGCGGCCCGGTGTAGCAGCTCGCGGACGGCAACGGCGGCCGCCTCCCCGCGAAAAAACGCCAGCAGGGCGTGCGCGTCCAGCACCTTAGCGGACATGTCGGTCCTCCAGCTCGCGTTCTTCGCGCTTGTGCTCGGCCCACTCCTCGGCGAAGGACTGGCCGCCGGGCGGGCGCTTCAGCAGGCCAAAGCCCCGTTCAATCGCCCATTTGGTCACGGGCCGGATGAGGATGCCGTCGGCGGTGGACTGGACGACGGCCTTGGTGCCCTCCTCGATGTGGAACTCCCGGCGCAGGCGGGCCGGGATGACGACCTGCCCCTTGGTGGTGAACCAGACCGTTTCGAGTTTGGGAATCGTGTTCATGGCTCAAAAAGCGACACCCGCTTAAAAGTAAGTCAACATGAAAATAGTAGGAATTTATGGTTAGAAGTAGGAAATATCGCCCGACGGCGCATTTGCGCGGCTGGCCGGGCTGCGTGGAGCGAAGTGCCCCAGTCTCCATCCGCAATCCAGGCGGTCTGAGATTACCGCAGGGGGAGATAACAAACTGCGGACCCGGCGCGTGAATCGCGGGTTTCCATCTTGATTTTTTCCATTCCGTCCGGCAGCCTGCGGACGCACCAGCGGGCCTGTCCGCAGACCTGCGTTTTTTGCATCACCAACCCGCCGGGGCGTACTTTTCGTCCGCTTGCCGACAGCGGCACCGGATCAAGGCCAATCAAGCCAAATCAAGGTGAATCAAGCCTAGTCAAAACCAAGTTGATGCGATGATACTGGCCATGCAGCCATCAAATGGGTAATAATGGCTCAATCTGGCCAACCCAGTCGCACCCAGTCCAACCTTCAATCCGGTGGGGAGGGGAGGGAATTCAGAAGTCAGGAAGCCAGGAACCGGACGTGGAATTCCGGGGCCAGTGCCCTGCGATTACACGGACGATACGGATAAGTTTAGACGGAGCAGATACGGTTTCTATCCCTGCCCATGGCCGCTTCATGGTTTCCTGGCTTCTAAATTACTTCTGCTTGGGTGCGATGGCCGCTGCGGCGCGTGTGTTGGGCCGAAGCAATATTCTGCTTGTGTCGGGCATGCCCGTCGGGTGTGCTGGCCGTTCACTTCTTCCTTTTGTCCTGCGACGCCGGCTCCGGCTGGTGCACGCTTTTCTCCCTGGCATGAGACCGATTTTCCGATCGGTTTTCGTGCCCTGTATTTTTTTCGTCAAAAAAGCTTGCCCAACCCGCGGGCGAAGCT
>CAIXIZ010000016.1 GCA_903919625.1 uncultured Verrucomicrobiota bacterium | reverse complement strand
TTTCATCAGGCGCGAGACCAGCTGCACCCGCGCCGGCGGCACGTCCGCGCTCTCAAAGATGTTGTCCGCGCCGCGCAGCGCGATGTATGCATCCATTTTTTTCATACGGGCGAGCTCGATCTCGGCGTGCGGGGCGTACTGCGCCTCCTCCGCCCCGAGCACCAGCTCCCGCGTGACCCGCGCGCGGTGCAGGCTGACATAGGGGTGGGCGCCCCGGGCGCGGACCGCCCGGACGAGGGCGATCACCATCGCATCCGGGACGTCAAAGGCGTCGATGAGCACGCGCTCGCCGGGCTGGAGCGCACAGGAAAATCCGGCCAGACCGCCGGCCAGCTGATGAAAACGGGGATCGATGAGCATGGGTGGGCAAAGAGTGTGCGGACGGCTCTGCCGCGCGCAAGCCCGGAGCGCACCTGCGTGGCGTGGGCCGGTGCGGCGGCGTTGTTTTGTGGTTTTCAAGTCGTCACGGTTCGCGTCTCTTGGCGGTTTCCCATCATGCCGTCTTCCGCCTCCGCCCAGCTTTTCTCCCGTGCCCTCCGGCTCATGCCCGGCGGCGTCAACTCACCGGTCCGCGCCTTCCGCTCGGTCGGGGGCGCGCCGTTTTTCGTGCAGGCCGCGCGCGGGGCGACCCTCCTCACCGCGGACGGCCGCGAGCTGATCGACTTCGTCTGCACCTGGGGTCCGGCGATCCACGGCCACAATCACCCGCGCATCAGGGCCGCCATCGCCGCCGCGTTGGAAAACGGCACAAGCTTCGGCACCCCCAATCCGTCCGAGGTGGACATGGCCGAGCTGATCACGCGCTTCGTGCCATCCATCCAGAAAGTCCGTCTCTGCAACAGCGGCACCGAGGCGACCATGTCGGCGATCCGGCTCGCCCGCGGTTTCACGCGCCGCGACAAGATCATCAAGTTTGCCGGCTGTTATCACGGTCACTCCGATTCGTTGCTCATCAAGGCCGGCTCCGGCGCGCTCACCCACGGCCACCCCGACAGCGCGGGCGTGCCGGCTTCATTTGCGCGTGAAACCATCGTGCTGCCCTACAACGACCGCGCCGCGCTGGAGGCGGCATTTGCCGCCAATCCGGGCGAAATTGCGTGTGCCATCATCGAACCTTACTGCGGCAATGTCGGCTTTATCATGCCGGATGCCGGCTACTTGCAATACCTACGGGAAATAACCGCAAAGCACGGTGCATTATTAATTTACGACGAAGTCATGACCGGTTTTCGCCTGCACAAAGCCGGGGTGCAGGGCCTCGAATCCCAGGAAAAATCCAAATTCCAAAATCCAAATTCCAAAATCCTCCTCACCACCTCCACCCTGCCCGACCTCACCTGCCTGGGCAAAATTATCGGCGGGGGACTGCCCGTGGGCGCATTCGGCGGACGCGCTGACATCATGGACCACCTCGCCCCGCTCGGTCCGGTTTATCAGGCCGGCACCCTGAGCGGCAATCCGCTCGCGATGGCCGCCGGCATCGCCGCGCTGCGCCTGCTCGAAGAGGAGAACCCCTACCCTCGCCTCGACGCACTCGGCCAAAGGCTCCGGGACGCCGTCCTCGCCGCGGCCAAGGCCAAGGGCATTCCCGTGCAAGTGCCGCAATGCGGCGCGATGCTGAGCGCTTTCTTTACTCCGACGCGCGTCCGCGATTATGCCACCGCGCTCACCAGCGATGCGCAGCTCTTTGCGAGGTTTTTCCATGCGTGCCTGGAAAAAGGCGTCTATCTCCCGCCCAGCGCCTACGAATGCTGGTTCCTCAGCACCGCCC
>CAIXIZ010000015.1 GCA_903919625.1 uncultured Verrucomicrobiota bacterium | reverse complement strand
CTCCTGCTGCATCGCCCGGGTGTAATTGAGCACCCACTTGGTCTTTTCCTCGTCGGTGGGCGGCGGCAGCTTGACGCCAATGCGCTGGTTGAGCGCGTCCTGCATGCGGAAAATTTCTTCGAGTTTATCCATGCCGCCAACGCTTGATGCCGGCCCGGCGCGAGGCAAGCGGTGAGTGCGGGTTCGCCGAATTCCAGGCGGGTTGTCCTCCTCCCCCCCAGATCGACTTTGACTGCCCCTTCCACCGCAAAAAATTCGCAGTTGCTCCCGGCGCCAATTTGGGCGAGGGTGAACCCTTGCTGCCTGCGTCGAGCGCGTTTCCCGCGCTTCGCGGCGGCTCCCCCGCGCCGCCCGCGCATCCTGTGCTGGGCGCGCTTTAACCCAAACCAAACACAGACATGTCAGATCCAACCACGTCCGGCGACACGCCGGCGGCTCCCGCCGCCGCCCCGTCCGCGACGAACGGCGCCTTCACCGGCGCCTCCCAGCCGATGGGCGCATTCGGCTCCAGCCGCGGCACCGGTCTCCTGCGCGGCAAGCGCCCCAGCACCCCCGCCAGCAAGTCCGCGCCCGCTTCCCCCGCGGG
Source organism: uncultured Verrucomicrobiota bacterium (assembly GCA_903919625.1). GTDB lineage: Bacteria > Verrucomicrobiota > Verrucomicrobiia > Opitutales > Opitutaceae > CAIYUN01. The sequence goes on along the minus strand of CAIXIZ010000015.1, from coordinate 1,220 downwards.
TTTTCAACCCAGCTCCATCGAGGTCATCCAGGCCAAGAGCGAGTATAAAAATCCGTTCACGGGCGAAACATCCGTGGCCTCACCCGTCAGCCCGGAACCCGTGCGCGCCGAACCGCCCGCCCCGGTGCTGCCTGTGCCGGTCGTTCCGGCTGCTCCCCCCACCGTGCCCGTGGCGGTCTCCGCCCCGGTCGCCCGCCCGGTCCAGGCCGCGGCTTCCGCTCCGGCGGGTGAAATGTTTCCCTTCACCCCGTCGGGTGCCCCGGCCGCAAAACCCGCCCCCGCCAACGCCAGCATTGAGAAACCCCGGCTGAACATTCTCCCGCCTGCGGAAGCCAAGCGCCCCGCGCAAAGCTGGGAGTCGCCCTCGGCCGGGCGTGAGTCCGACGCCAGCGCCCCGCCGTCGTCCCGCCAGGATCGATCAGTCGACCGGCCGGTGTTCCGCCCGGAACGCCGCGAGGCCGTCCGCTCCGAGAACGATGAGCCCCGCACCTTTGACTCGCACCCCCCCGAGCCCCGCCGGAATGCCGCCAAGATTGACGGCTCCACTCCGGCTGTGCCAGTTGCAGTCCAAGCCACAGGCTTCTTCGGCTGGCTGAAAAGTCTCTTTGGCGGCGGCAAGCCGGAGGTCAAATCCTCCTCCCGCAGCGGCAGTTCCTCCCACAGCGGCGATGCCGGCCGTCATGAGCATCGTTCCGATGATGGTGGCCGGCGCCGGCGGCATCGCGGCGGCCGCGGCCGTCATGGCGGCGGCTCCGGGGGCGAACGCCCGCCCTACGGCGAAGGCAATCCCCGCCCGGCCGGCGGCGGCGAAGCCTCCGGCCCGGACGTTCCTCGCTCCGGCGAACCCCGTCAGGATGGCGGGCGCCGGCGACGCGGCGGACGCCGGCACCATCGCGGCGACGGCGGCGGTTATCCGCGGCAGGAGGAAGGGCACCGGCATTCCGGCGGCGGCAGCGGTCTCACTCCGCCGCCCAGCAGTTAAACCTTGCCAAGACGCGCCGCACCGCGCGCAGTTCACAAGCGTCCGCCTCACCGGCGGGCGCTTTTTTGTTTCGCCGGCCTTCCCTCTCCTTTCCTCGCCCAATCCTTTCCCGAAAATGTCCGACCTCATTGTCCATGGCGGCAGGCCGCTCTCCGGCACCATCATTCCCTCGGGCAACAAAAACTCCGTCCTGCCCGTTCTTTGCGCCACGCTGCTCACGGACGCGCCGGTGACGCTG
>CAIXIZ010000014.1 GCA_903919625.1 uncultured Verrucomicrobiota bacterium | reverse complement strand
CCCAAGCTGATCGTCGCCGACGAGCCGGTGTCGGCCCTGGATGTCTCGATCCAGGCGCAGATCCTTAATCTCCTCGCCGCGCTCGTGCGCGACATGGGCCTCTCGCTCATCTTCATCGCCCACGACCTCTCGGTGGTGAAGCACCTCTCCGACCGCGTCGCCGTGATGTATCTGGGCAAAATCGTCGAGCTCGGCCCCGCCGCCGACGTGATCGAGCGCCCGCTCCACCCCTACACCCGCGCGCTGGTGAGCGCCATCCCGGTGCCCGACCCCGACACCGAGCGCGCGCGCCAGCGCATTGTGCTCCCCGGCGACCCGCCCTCGCCCATCAACCCGCCTCCGGGCTGTGCCTTCCATCCCCGCTGTCCGTTCGTGCAGGAAAAATGCAAGCTCGCCATCCCGCCCCTCACTTCTGCCGACGCGACCCGCGAGGTGGCCTGCGCGCGGCTGGGGGAAATCTGACAGGCCAGTAAACGGAGTTTTACCGCGGAATACACAGATGGGCCCGGATTAAGCCCAAAGCTATCCGATCCCTCCGGCATCCGTGCAATCCGTGGTAACTCCTAGTTGGTTGTCCGTTGCCCGCGCCGAGCGCGTTTGACTTTCCCGGCGGAGGCCGGCCGAATCCCGCCTACGCTAGGTTTGCCGAGTATGCTCAGGTCAACGCCGTAACTAGGACCTGGCATAATCGTCATACCCCATAACCACGCCATGTTTGCCGAATACGCCCAGATCAACGCCCTCCATCCGTGGTTTTTTGCCACCGCGGCCTGGTTGCTGGGCGCGGTCGTGGGCAGTTTTCTCAACGTCTGCATCTACCGCATCCCGGCGAATAAATCCATAGTCCTGCCCGGTTCGCATTGCGCGTGCGGCCAGCCGATCGCCTGGTATGACAACATCCCGATTCTGAGCTGGTTCCTTTTGCGCGGCAAGGCGCGTTGTTGCGGCCGGCCCTATTCATTCCGCTATGCCTTTGTCGAGGCGCTTACGGCCGGCCTGTTTCTTGCCTGCTGGCTGCTGAAGGCGGATCCGGATCCGCACGTGTTTCATCCCGGCGTGGCCATCTGTGGCTGGGTGCTGACCAGTGCGCTGGTGGCGGCGACGTTTATCGACCTGGATCATTTCATCATCCCCGACCGTTTTACCATCGGGCTGGCTTTCGTCGGAGTGGCGCTATCGATTTGGGTGCCGGCGCTGCATGGCCAGTCCCACGGGCGGATGTTTGTTGCCAACCTGCTGTCCGGCCGTGACGCGGTGATCGGGATGCTCCTCGGCGCCGGGCTGGTCGTCTGGATCGCGGTCATCGCGGAGGCGTTGCTTAAAAAGGAGGCGATGGGATTTGGTGATGTGAAACTGGTCGGCGCCATCGGTGCCTTCACCGGCTGGCAGGGCGCATTGTTTGCCGTCTTTGGCGGCGCGGTGGTCGGCACGGTCTGGGTTGGCCTGGCATTGCTGGGCCAGAAAATCTCGGGCAAAAAAACCGCCATCGCACCCCCGACCGAATCGGCCGAGGGCCAGCCGGTTGAGCTTGGGTTTGGCGCCCAGGTGCCGTTTGGCCCGATGCTCGCCATCGCCGGGCTCGCGCATTTTTTATGGTTCCACGTCTGGACCCAGGGCCAGGTTGACCAGCTCGTGAGCGCTTTTGCCGGCACAATGTGATGTCCGGTCGGTTCAGTCCGGCTCGCAGTCGCCGAAGCGCCAGAGCGTGACCGCCGCCACGATTCCCAGCGCACCGCAGCCCAGCCAGACCAGCGCGGGTTGCACGCCATACAGCCGCAGCCCGAGCTGCGGGGCGAACACACTGGCCGCCGACCACGCTGTGCCGAGCACTCCCATGTAACGGCCGCGCATGCTGGGCGGGGAGATCCGCGCCACAAAGGTGCTGCCCATCGGGATGGCCAGCATTTCCCCCGCGGTGGAGACAGTCATGGCGGCAAACAGCAGGCCGAGCCCGCCGGGCAATGCGGTCAGCGCGAAACCGCCGCCGAGCAGCAGATAACCCACGCCCATCACATGTTGCGGCACAAACCGCTGCAGCACGCGGGTCAGGGGCAGCTCGCAGAGGACGATCAGCACGCCGTTCCAGGCGATGAGCAGGCCAAAGAGTTCCTCCGGAGACGGCCGCCAGCCGAAAAAGGTGACCATGAGGCCGCGTCCCGCGACCTCCAGCGAATAGGTCGAGGTGGATTGCAGCATGATCGCCCCGGCACAAAACTGCGCCACCACCAGCGCCCAAAACCGCCGGTCCCGCCGCAGCCGCGCGAACGCCTCGCTCCAGCGCGCCTGTGCCCGGCCGTGCCGCAGCCCATGGGGCAGCAGCCAGAACGCCAGCAGGCCGTACGCGGCGGTGGTCAGGGCATCGCCGGCAAAGAGCCAGAAAGCGGAATGGTTGACCAAGAATCCTCCCGTGGCCGTGCCAAAGGCAAAGCCCGCGTTGATCGCCAGCCGCAGCGCCGAGTAGGCGCGCAACCGCAGGGGCTCTGGCACGAGGTCGGCCACCAGCGCACTGCCCGCCGGTCCGAAAAAACCGCCCATGAAGCCGGCAAGCGAGGCGCAGAGCATGATGGCGGGCAGCGTCTGCGCCCACCAGAGGAGAAAGGTGAAGATCGCGTGGGCGCAGGTGCCGAGGGCGATGGCGTTGCGCCGGCCGAAACGGTCCGCAAACCAGCCGCCCACCAGGGCCGCGCCCAGTCCGCCGAGTCCAAAGGCGCTGACCGCCAGCCCGATGTCGCCGTAGCTGAAGCCGCGCCGGTGCAGGATGATCGTCAAAAACGGATACACGAACGTGCCGAACCGGTTGATGAACATCCCGGCAAACAGCACCCAGAACGCGCGGGGCAGGGCGCGCAGTTCGGACAGAAGTGATTGGGTCGGCGGCATGACGTGGACAGATGTCGGCCCCGGAAAACAAAAAACCCTGCTCACCAGAGGGGAAGCAGGGTGGTTGGCCGGAGACGAAAAATTAAAGTTCAACCAATGTCCTGCTGCGAGGGATGACGGTTGCCGCCACCGATGACCGCGAGCGCCCAAACCGCCTTGGTATAAAGGCGGGCCGGCATTTTACGGGTGGTGGGCGAGTGGGACATGGCGGAAGGGACGTCGTTGTCTCTGCCGACGTTGCCTTGATGTCAATCCCTGTTTGAAAATTCTGCAACCGGGCGGTGCCCTGCCGCTCCGCACGGCAGATGTTTTATTCGCTGGATGCGCAGTAAAGATCCCCGGCGCAAGCACCGGGGCAATGCAGACAATTGTAGCAACAAGGGGCGGTGCTGGTCGCCGTCCTCCGATCCGGGCGTCGTCAAGCAACGCCCCTTGTTGCTACTCCAACCAAGCCGAAGCCAGCTTCGGGGAATCAGACCCAATGGGATTGAACTTCGGCTCCCAGCCCGTCAGTCTCGGCGCGTGAATCCGTCATCGCCTTCGCCTGACCACCACGCCGCTGTCCGCGCCCGGGCGGAAGCGGGGGCGGCGCTCGTAATGCGTGGGATGGCGCTCAATCTGGTGCTGGCGGGTTTGAAACTGGCGGGAGGTTTTTTTGGCCACACTTATGCACTGGTGGCCGACGGCGCAGAATCGCTCCTCGATGTGCTTTCCTCCCTGCTGGTGCTCATCGGCTTTCGGGTGGCGGCACAGCCACCTGACGCGGATCATCCGTACGGCCACGGCAAGGCTGAGCCGTTGGCCGCGTTGTCGGTGGGCATATTTATTTTGGTGGCGGCGGTCGGCATCGCGGCCCGGGCCATCGAACAGATCGTCACTCCCCACCCGGTGCCGCATTGGTGGACGTTGCCGTTGCTGGCGGGCATCGTGCTGGCCAAGGTGGCTTTTTCCCGACGGATCGGGGCGGTGAGCCTGACCGCGGGCAGCACCGCACTCGGTATTGAGGCCTGGCATCACTGGACGGATGCGCTCACCTCCGCGGCCGCTTTCGTCGGCATCTCCATCGCGATCATTTACGCGTGGCCGGCGGCGGATGACTGGGCGGCGCTGTTTGCCTGCGTCGTGATCGCGTTCAACGGGATCGGCATTTTCAAGACCGCCCTCGGTGATGTGATGGACTCCGCCGTGCCTGCCGCGCTGGAAAACGACGTGCGGACCCTCGCGCTCGGGGTCGCCGGCGTGCGCGCGCTCGACAAGTGCCGGGTGCGCAAAAGCGGCCTCAGCATTCTGGTGGACATCCATGTGCGGGTGGACGGCGAGCTGACGGTGCGCGACGGTCACGCCATCGCCCATGCCGTGAAGGATGCGCTGCTCGCCTCGGCCTTGCGCGTCAGCGACGTGTCCGTCCACATCGAGCCGGTCAAATGAACGCGGCTATTCGCCGAGTTTGCGGGCGATCTTCCAGCCGATCACCACGCCCACGATGCTGCCCAGGCCGCTCAGTGCAAATGACCCGAGGTCGCAGCCAAACAGCCCTCCCAGCAGCGATCCGACCACGCTGCCGACCGTCATGCCGGCGAAGATGCAGAGCTTCATCATGGGGATGGATTGTTGGACATAGGGCTTTGCCGGGTGAACTTCAGGCGACCCAGTAGCTGACGCTTACAATGACCCAGTGGTCGGCCTCGCGGCGGAGGATAAAATCCTCCCCAGATTGCCCACTGCGCAGGAAAGCCGCACGCCAAGTGCCGTCGCTCCTTAGTTCCACCGCGGCCAGATGGAAAGAGCCGTCCAGGAAGAATCCATCGTTGGTCATTTGCCGCAGCGAATTCATTGGCAATCGGAGAACCGCCACCAAGCTCACCAGCGCGTCATCGGAGATTTCTCCTACGACCGCAAATGGCTCCGCCCCCACCGGAGCGGGTGCCGCGCTGGCGGCGTCGGCGGCGGGCAGCGGGCCGGCCGCGACAACGGCATAATGCTGGCGCTGACTTTCGGATATGATTGTCCAGTCAGGCGTTGCTGGCACAGGGATCCGGTTGACCTTCATCAATTCGACCATCCGGCCACGTTGTACGGTTCCCTGCCCATGGTCGGGTCGCAGATAGACTCTGGCCCCCACCCCAATCTGATGCAACCAGAGATCGACATGCCGCACGACAGTCTTGTCCGGGGCGGCGAGCGCGATGATCTGGTTCCGCTCGGCGGCGTCAATCTTGCCAGCCGCATCGCCGGAGAAAGTCATGGCTGACTCCAGCCTGGCTGCCGGCAGCGGTTGGGGTGCCTGGGTCGCGCACCTGCCGCCGTTGCCGGGGCAAAGCAACGCACAAGCCATGCAGGCGGAGAGGAAGCGCAGCTTCATGCCGCCAGCTTGGATGATTTTGCGGAGGATGGGAATCTCCTTTTCGCCTGATGCAAATCTTGCATACCATTTCCCAGATCATTCGTGGCGGATGGGCATTTTTCGCCCGCCCGCTCCAACCGGTTCCTTCTCCCGTCAATTTCCCATGAGCCAACGCGATCCCGCCCAGCCGCTCAGCACCAACGCCCATCTTCTCCGCTGGGTGGAGAAAATGGCCGCGCTCACGCAGCCCGCCGCCATCCATTGGGTGGACGGCTCGCCGGCCGAATACGACGCGCTCTGCGCGCAGCTCGTCGCCGCCGGCACGTTCACGAAGCTGAACGACCGGCTCTGGCCCGGCTGCTTCCTCGCGCGCAGCGACCCCGGCGATGTCGCCCGCGTGGAGGACCGCACGTTCATCTGCTCGCTGTCGAAGGACAACGCCGGCCCGACCAACAACTGGGTCAACCCGTT
>CAIXIZ010000013.1 GCA_903919625.1 uncultured Verrucomicrobiota bacterium | reverse complement strand
CGGGCGCGCCCGGGGCGCCGGGCGCAGCCGGCGTGGGTCCGTTGGCCGCCACCGCACCGGTCGCGGCCGGCGCCGCGGCCGGAGGCGCGACCGTGATGGTTGAGGTGATTGTTCCGGTACCAGCAGCGGGCGGCGTCGCCGGTGCCGGGGGGGTGACGCCCATCGGGGTGCCATCCACATTCATCGCCTCAATGTAGCCGCCGTTTTTGGCGTCATGGGAATGCGTTTCGAGCCAGGCGAAACCCTTCTTCGCCAGATCGAGCGAAGCGGCCTCGTGGGTGACGCCGTAGTTCACCGCCGCCGCGTAGATGGCGAAGGCGTTGCCGTAGGCGTGCTTTTGCTGGTTGGTCGGCGCGCCGGAAACATTCACGGACCAAAAAAAACCGCCGTTGGTTTTGTCCCATTGCAGATTCGCGAGCTCGGCGACGCCATGGCTGGAAAACGCCTTGTATTTGTCGGCCTGCGCGGGATCGAACAACGCCGCCTGGGCCGAAAGCCACGTCAGCCGCGACTGATAGACGATGCTGCGGGTCGCGTTGTTCGGGCTGCGCGTCCAATTGGCGCTGAAGTTCTCAAAAAATCCCCCGCCCTGCTCGTCATTGGCGGCCGGGAAGAATTTTTCCAACACATCCTTTTTGAGCACGCCCTCCACCTCGCCCGCGATGCGCCGGTAGCTTTCGGCATTGGCTTTGGCGGCGGGTGCGGCGGCCGGGGCCGCCGCGGAGTCGGCCGCATGCACCGGAAAAACTGAGGCGAACAGACAGGCGGTGGGCCAGAGCAGGCGGGGCAATAGTTTGGAGTTCATGCGGAATGAAGGAATGGCCGAGGGGAAGGAAGAATACGAACCGGGGTGCGCTGTTCTACGGTGGCAACGGCCCGGCACAAGCCGATTTGCACATCGGCACTGGCGCGGGTTTGAACCTGGCCGCCGGGGCCTCAGGTCAGCTTTGGCCGGAGTGGAAATGCAATTATCTTCTAACAAACCCGCCGGTCCGGTGTCTTACTCTTGGCTGAGCTAGCTGCCATCCCATCCAACCCGATCCCTGCTATCCAGCCAACTGATGGCAAATTGATCTGCGCCGCTCCATTTTTCTCCACACTTTCCCGCTGGCACTGAGCAACCCTTCCCTCCCTGTGAAATTCCCCACCCTCGCCCTTGCCGCCCTGCTGCCGGCCCTCGCATTCGCCGCCGAACCCGGTCCCGCCACGACGGCCACCAACCAGCTCGGGCTCGAGCTGTTTCGCCAGGTCGCCGCCTCCTCCCCCGGCGGCAATGTTCTGCTCTCACCCTTCTCCATCGAGAGCGCGCTGGCCCTGACCTACGCCGGGGCCGACGGCGACACCCGCACCGAATTGGCGCGGGTGCTCCACTTTCCCGCCGACGACACGTCGCTCACCAACGATTTTGCCGTCATCCGGGCCGAGCTCGATGTCATGGTTAAATCCAGCGCCCAGCTCGCCGTCACCCGGGCGGCAGCCGGCATCAAAGCGGACTCCATCGAGTGGCACATGGCCAACCGCCTTTTTGGCCAGACCGGCTACGAATTCCGCGCGCCATTCCTGGCCGTCACGCGAGATGGCTACGGTGCGCCCCTCGCCCAGCTTGATTTCAAGGCCGGCCCGGAAGCCGCCCGCAGCACGATCAACACCTGGGTGGCGCAGCAGACGCAGGACAAAATCCGCGACCTGATCCCTCCGGCGGGAGTGACCAGCCTCACGCGGCTCGTGCTGGTCAACGCCCTCTACCTGAAAGCTCCCTGGCAGGATAAGTTTTTACCGGCCTCCACCCAAGACCGCGCTTTCCAACTCCACGGTGGCGCATCCGCCGATGTGCCGACCATGTATGGCGAGAACAAGTATGGTTATGCGAAAAAGCCCGGCTACACTGCCGTCACCCTGCCCTATCTTGGCGGCGACTTGCAATTTTTGATCCTGCTGCCGGATGCGCCGGACGGGGTGGACGCCCTCGCCGCCCAGGTGACGCCGGAATTGCTGCGCGAATGCACCAAACTGGCACCGGACAAGATCAAACTATACCTGCCTAAATTTCGTCTGGCCGCACCAACCCTCCCGCTGGCCAGGCTGCTGCGGTCACTCGGCCTGAAGCGGGCGTTCGATGATCCGCCCGGCAGCGCCAATTTCGACCGCATGGCCCCGCGCCAGTCTGGGGAGCACCTCAGCCTGGCCGAAGTGTATCATAAAACCTACCTCGCCGTGGATGAGGCCGGCACCGAGGCCGCCGCCGCGACGGCCGCAAGCATGTGGACCTTGGGCATCCAGCTGCCCCTCCCGCCCGAGGTGCATGTGGATCACCCGTTCCTGATTGCCATCCAGCACCGTGTGAGCGGGGTGTGCCTCTTTCTCGGCCGGGTGACCGACCCGCGTTGAAACACGGGAACCGGGTGAAACATGGGGCGGCGCAAGCTGTCGCACCCGGTGTCGGGCACCGCTGAATCCACCATGAAACCCATCATCCCGCTGATCATCGCCGCCGGACTCGCCCTGCTGGTCTTGGGTGGCTGCCTCTCGTCGTCATCCGGCCATTCGATTCCCGGCCAGCCCCATGACCCGCCCGATCGCTGGGTCACCGTGCTCGATGCCGATACCGGCGAACCCGTCGCCCAGGTTCCGCTTGTCTACACCTTTATCCACCGGCCCTATTTGTTCGTGGCTCCGCTTCAGGAGAGTTACCCGCCATATATCTCCGGAGCCGATGGCCGGACCTTCGTCCCAGGTGATCGCGGCATCTCTGTGCAACGCGGGTCGGGCTGGGCCGTCGCTGCCGCGAAAACCTATGGTATCGAGTCGGTCCGGAAAACCGCCCACGTCGATCTCACCGGAACCAGTATATTGTATGTGCAGAGGATTCCCACCCGCACCGAAGCGGTTGCCGCTGACCTGCGCCGGCAGGAGATCTGGAGCCAGGTTGAAGCCTCTGACACCTTGCCGGCCGAGGTGCGCGGCCCGATCTCCGTGGCAGCCATGGTCGAAAATACATTTTTGCCCGCCCTGCCCTCGTCTGACCTGCCCAAATCAACCGAGCCGGAGCCATGGAAAATCATCCCCGGCATGAACAGCCTGCGCCGGCCCCGGTTGATGGGAGAGGTGGGTGAAAAGACCATCACTTTCAATGGGCAAAAGTATGTCATTTCCGGCGTCGTCTCCGCCGATGTCACCCTGCAATCCGGTGAAAAAATGCACGTGATCCAGGCCTTCTCGGTGTTTCCGGCGGCTCAATTCCAATTCCGGATGTTTCACGCCACCCCGGGTGTCACTGACCGCACCTATTTCCTGCAAATGTTTGCGAACGGACATCCCACGATGACCTACACCGTCCTGTCACCCTCTCAACCTGCGCCTTGAAGGAGGGGAACTCGTGGCCTCCCTCCTTATGGCAGGGACGGCACACCGCGCCGTCGGCTGACGCGGTTGAGCCGGGTAATACCCCATGGGATTGGCCGATCCATTGGCGCAGACTGGACGGGTGCCCAAGTCTTACCGCATCCCGCGCCTGATTTTGGGTGCAGCAGTGCATGGAACACCCGACTCCTCATGATTCCGAAGATACCAGCGACTGAAAAAGATTTCACCAGGGACCTGAAAACTTTCGAGCACCTCGCCCCCAAGGTTCAGGAGGTCGAATTGCTGAAGGACCAGGCGGAAAAAACTACGGGGCCGGAGGCCACCGCGCTCCAGCAAAAGATCCGCGACAAGACCAAAGAGGGTTCGACCGGGTAATGCCCCATGGCGACCAGTAAGCCGACCGGGTATCCTCTGCCAAACATCCATCACCCATGAAAACTTATCACGCTAAACGTCCCGCACTCTATCTCGCCTTCGCGGCGATTATCACCTTCTACGCATTGGATCAGCTCCACGGCGCGGCCAGGGCGACTGGCAGCGTCGTGGCCCAGGCCGAACCGCCAGACATGCCGGTTTTCCCCACGCCGCCGGGAACCAAACCGAATCTTCCCGCCGCGCCAACCCCTCCCGGGACCATGCCCGTTCTGCCTCCTGGAACCGTTCCGGTTCCTCCCGGGGTCACCCCGGTGCTTCCCCCCGGCACGACACCCGTGCCACCGGCTGATCCGATTCCACCCGGCACCACACCGGATGAGCCGACTGCCCCGGTCCCGCCCGGCAGCCTTTCCCCTTCATCAGCCATTTCTTCACGGCCGGTGCTTCCGCCGCCCACCCCGCCGCAAACTCCTCCCGTGATGCGTCCGGGCAACGTTCCGGCGTCATCGGATATTCCTCCGATCCCAAATCCACCTCTGCCCGTCGACACACTTACGATCTCGGACGGAATGAAGCCCACCGCTTAGGCCGCTTCCGCCTGAAACCCCGCCGGGCCATTCGGGGGTTTATTTTCCAGTTTGGTGCGTTCCGCCAGACGCAAACTGATCGGCGCAGTCCTTCCCGGTGAAACCTGTGGGATTCCGCGTAGGTAAAGATCCCCGGAGCAAGCTCCGGGGCATTGCTGGTCGCCGCCCTCCGATCCGGGCTCCAACCAAGCCGAAGCCAGCTTCGGGGAATCAAGCCCAATGGGATTGCCCACGTCAGCGAGGGCTACCAAGTGGCTCTGACCGTAATAGGTCAGTCGTCGTCTTCTTCGCGACCCCGGCCGCGCCGACCCGGCGCGGGTGGTCCGCTGGGCACAGGCTCCGCAGGTTTTTTGGCGCCAAATTCCACGGAACTCCCGATCACTTTGGCGCTGGTTGCATCCACCGATACCGTGGTGACCGAAGTGTCGACGCCTGAGATTTCGACCGCGTAGACGGGAGTTCCTGATTTCACCTCCAGGGTCACCCGGGTAACTTTTCCGGGAGTCGTCGCGACCGCCACCTTAAGGCATCAGTCACCGGAATAAATTTTGCCGCGGAGAGGTCAGTGATGATGATTGGGGCGGCAGGGGCAGCCGGCTTGGGGTCGGCCTTCGGGTCGGTGG
>CAIXIZ010000012.1 GCA_903919625.1 uncultured Verrucomicrobiota bacterium | reverse complement strand
TAGGCGGCTAAGATCCGTTCCCGTAAATCCAAGGAGAGAGTTTTCATGCCCCGAGACTGACCGGTCGCGGGAGAAAGACCAGCACAAAACGGCTACACTATTATTTAATATGCTCTAGCCCCGTGGCTCGTGGTGGTGAAATGACGCCAGCGCGACCTGCCGCGTTTTCGCCGCCACGGCGGCCGATTTTTTGGTCTTGGCCGCCGTCTTGGCGAGCTTCCGCAATTGCGCGAGCTGCGCCGCAAAATCTTTCGGCAGCCGGGCATGCAAATCGAGCTTTTTGCCCGTGACCGGATGCGTGCAGACCAGATGTTCGGCATGCAACATCACGCGCTCCGGCTGGTGCGCGAGCATCCGGTTGGGCTTCCAGCCGTAAACCGCATCTCCCAGCAGAATGTGGCCGAGCCATTTCAGATGCACGCGGATCTGATGCGTGCGCCCCGTATGAATGGTGCATCGCACCAGCGCAGCCACGTCGCCGAACTGCTCCACCACCGCCCAGTCGGTGTGCGCGTCCCGGCCGAACTGCCCCTCTTCGGCGACGGCCATCTTGTGCCGCTGGCGCGGATTGCGGGCGATGGGTTTTCGGATGCTGCCGCTGAGCAAACGCGGCACCCCGTCCACCAGCGCCAGATATTCCTTCTGCAAGGTGCGGCCGGAAAACTGGGCCGCCAGCCCGCGATGGGCGGCATCATTTTTCGCCACCAGAATGATTCCGGAGGTTCCGCGGTCGAGCCGGTGGACAATGCCGGGGCGCTGCACCCCGCCAATGCCACTCAGGCTGTCGCCGCAGTGCGATAGCAGCGCATGCACCAGGGTGTCCTCGCGCGTGCCGGCGCCGGGATGCACCACCATGCCCGCCTCCTTGTTGACGGCGAGCAGGTGCCGGTCCTCAAAGATGACATCGAGCTTGATGTTCGCGGGCTTCAGTTCTGATGGCTTGATTTCGGGAAACTCATAGGTCACGACCTCGCCCGCGTGGAGCTGGACTTTGGCTCGCAGGGCCTTGCCGTCCCGCCGCACCAGCCCGGCATCAAACGAGCGCTTCCACGCCGTCCGGCTTTGATCCGGAAACGCCGTTGCCAGCAGTTTGTCGGCCCGGGCGCTGCCGGTGCCTTCGGGAATGGTGTAGGATTCGCGCATCGGTTGGAGGACGGCGTTGCTTTCAGACCAACGCGGCGCGCAATGCATCCGCCAGGGTGAGCCGTTTTTCGTAAATGGCTTTGCCGATGATCACTCCGTGCAGGTTGGCCTGCCGCGCGGCCAGGGCGCATAATGCGGTGACATCGGAAAGTTGGGCGACCCCACCACTCGCTATCACCTGCGCCTTGACTGCAGCCGCCATGGTCTCCTGGGCGGCAAGATTTGGTCCCGTGAGCATCCCGTCCGTGCCGATATCGGTGTAAATGAGGGTGGCGACACCGAGCGTGTCCATGCGACGGGCCAGCGCCACCGCGCCAGTTCCGGTCGTATCTACCCAGCCCTTCACCGCAACCTGGCCGTTTTTGGCGTCAATCCCCACCGCGATCTTGGGGCCGAAGGCCTGCACCAAATCGCCGACGAATGCGTCGCTCTCCGCAGCCCGGGTGCCGATCACCACCCGGCTCACCCCGGCCGCCAGCGCCTGTTCGACCGTTGCGCGGGTGCGCATCCCCCCACCGAGCTGCACCTTCAGGCCCAGGGCGGCGATGTCCGCCACCTTGGCGAGGTTCCGCGGTTCACCCGTAAAAGCGCCGTCGAGATCGACCACATGCACCCACGCACTGCCCGCCGCCTGAAAAAGCGCCGCGACCTCGGCCGGATTCTCAAAATAAACCGTCTCCTGGTCGGCACGACCTTGGGTGAGGCGCACGCAGCGCCCCCCTTTGATGTCGATGGCAGGATAAATGGTCATGGCGACATTCACGTCGCGCAATTTTCAACATTCAACCTTGAACATCCGCCTTTCTGCCTGACCGCCTCAGTTGTCCCAGACCCCATTTGCCACCTTTCCTCCTTTTTCTTTAACCATTGCCCCCGAGCGGAAGGGCTGTATTGTAGAACCTGCCCTTCCATGAACATGACCCCGGTCGCGAGATTTGCCCGTCTGACCCTGACCGCCCTTGCCTTGGCTCTGTCGCCGTGCCTTGCCTGGGCGGCTGATCCGGACAGTTTGGAAACGAGGACGTTTCCCCTCGGGAGCGGAGTGAGATTCCTGATGCTGGGCGGAAGTTCTGCTCCCATCAGGGGTGAAAACGCGACATTGCTTAGCTTCCTCCAGCACGAAGGGGTCAGCTTCAATGGCACCCCCGGCAGCGGCCTGACTTCCGATGGGAAGGCCATCCGTGTCCGCCAGACAAATTCCAATCTGGATAAAATCGGCCAAATCCTGCGCCGCTATGGGGCCATGCGACCTGTCGTCATCGAAACCAGATTTGTCGAGGTGAACCGAGCCGGACTCACCGAAGCGGATTTCCGTCCGTTTGGATTCAAAGCGGCCAGCCTGTCCGAGCCCGTTGCTGCTGCTGGTGAGTCAGGAATGCCCCCCATGCCCGCCCTGACTGGAACGGCTGACCTGGGGCAAATCTTTCGGGCTATCGCGCAAAAATACGGAGCCGAATTGCTGGGCTCGCCCAACCTGGCGGCCGTTTCCGGTGGGGACACCCGCATTGCCATGTCCCAACCTATCGCGCCTTCGAGCTCCGGCAGTCCGTCTGACTTGAGTCTCGGCAATGTCACCCTCACCGACGGTTTAGAGGTGCGTTACCCCCAGTCATATGGCGAACCCCGGAGCCAGGCCAGCCAGGGTGGTTCCGTGAGTGTGACTCCCGGCACGCCCCAGGAGTTTACGGTTCGCAATGTCGGCGTTGATCTTTCCGCCCGCAATGTGGACGTAACCCTGTTTGTCCATCCCACGGTGGCGGACAACGGCCATTCCATCCGGCTCGAACTCAATCCCAAGGTATCCGAACTGGCCGGCATGGCGGAAATCCAGGGCGGCCGGATTGTCGCCGCCCGGCAGACCAGGCCGGGAGAAAAAACCGCGCCTGGCGGGGGGTGGGTGCCGGTCACGAATGTCCGTCAGGTCGCCGCTCACGTCAGCATCGAGCCAGGTGAAACGCTGATGTTCGAACTGCCCAATGAAATTGTCGTGGGGGATGGCAAAATGGGCGTGGTGGGCGACCTGGCCCTGCTCCGCCAGCTGTCTCCGGCACAGGCCGCCCGCATGCAAGGCCGCATGACCTTGATGTTTATCACCGCCAAACCCATATTGAACGGCAACAGTCCCCGCCCGGTGTCTCCTTAAAGCCCAGCCATTACCCTCATGTTCATCCATCCCCGCGCTTTGTCCTGCCTGCTCGCCTATACCCTCTGTGTGCTCAGCGCCCATGCCGCTGACAATGAACTCACCCCGGCTGAAAAATCCGCCGGCTGGCAACTGCTCTTTGACGGCAAGACCTTCACGGGCTGGCGCGGCTACCGGCAGCCGGGGCCGCCGGCCACCGGCTGGGAGATCAAGGAAAGCATGCTCAAGACGGTGCCCAAAGTCCGGGGGACCGAACTCATCACCGTAAAAAAGTTCACGGATTTCGAGCTGACCTGGGAGTGGCGCATTGCCGAGAGCGGCAACAACGGCATCAAATATTTCGTCACCGAAGACCGGCCTGGCGCACCCGGCCAGGAATACCAGATGATCGACGACGCCCGAAATTCCGATGCCAAACGCGGCCCGCTTTACCAGACCGGATCGTTTTATGACGTGCTTCCCCCGGCAACCGACAAGCCGGTGAAGCCCGCCGGGGAATGGAACTCCTCCCGGCTCGTGGTGAAGGGCAGCCACGTCGAGCACTGGCTCAATGGCAAAAACGTCCTCACTTACGAGGTCGGCAGTCCGGAAGTGAAGGCCGGCATCGCCCGGAGCAAATTCAAGGACCAGCCCGGCTTCGGCGACAAAATCACCGGCCCCATCATGCTCACGTATCACGATGACGAATGCTGGTACCGGAACATCAAGCTGCGCGAACTGCCGATGACGATCACGCCCCCATCCTCGCCACCGAAGTAACCGGTTCCACGTCGAATATCTGCGCGATGTCGTCAGGCCACGCAAGCCTGGCGCTACCGTTCCCACGGATTGAAAAGCCGGACACCAGCGAACGCAAAATCGGCGGTGTTGCGGGTAGCGAGCGTGAGGTCGTGGGCGAGTGCAGTGGCCGCGAACAGACTGTCCATCACCGGAAGCGGTTTTCCGGCTTTCACCGCGTCAGATTGCAGCCCGGCCCATGCCCGCGCGACCGCCGCGTCCACGGCAAGGGTGCGGTCGGCAAAGCCCGGTTCGATCTCGGTTTCCAGCCAGCGCAGCAGCGCGCGGCGTTTCTGGCCGGCATCGAGCAGGAGGATCCCCCGGCGCAATTCGCCGAGTGTGAGCACGCTGATGAAAAGCGCCTCGTCGGGTTGCGCAGTAAACCACTCCATCACGCGGGCGTCCGGCCGACGGCGCGTCGGTTCGCTCACCACGTTGGTGTCGAGGAGAAAGCTCACAGTCCCAGCTCCCGGGGATGCTCGCGGCTACGGACGAGGTCGAGCCCGCCCAAGTCGGCCGGGCACGCGCGCAAGGCCGCCAGCAGCGTCTTCTGCCGCGGCTCCGCACTCCGCCAGTCCTTGATGCTGGCGATTACGACAAAGGGCCGCCCGTGCTTGGTGACAAGCTGGGGCCGCCCGCGGACGGCCCGCTCGGCCACCGCGCAGAACTCGCTCTTCGCCTGTTGCAGCTGCCAAGTATTTTTCATCGGGCCAAGGTGGTCCGTTCTGGTCAGTCTGTCCAGAATAAATATCCCGGGCCGGGTGGGCGTTCCGCCCCACCCGAAACGGTTCGATCTCACGCCAGGTTCACCGGGTCCACGTCGAGCACCTGGGTGATGTCGTCCGGCCAGGCGAATTTGGCGCGGAGCTTCGCCAGATCGGCCGTCACGCGGGTCACCCCGCTCGTAAAATACCAGAGCTGCCAGCGGTACTCGTCCTTGATTTTTTCAATCGGCGACGGCGTCGGGCCGCGCAGCTCGACACGGTTGCCCAGCTCTTGCTCAACGTGCCGTGCCCATTGCTCGGCGAAAAATTTCAGTTTGTCCGGGTTCGGTCCGCGAAAGAGGTGATGGATGAGATGCCGGTAGGGCGGGTAATGGAAACGCTGCCGCACCCCCAGCTCTTCGGCGGCGAAGCCGTCATAGTCGGCGTGGCGGGAATACTGGATGGCCCCGGCCTGCGGGGTGAAGGTCTGCACCACCACTTCGCCCGCCCGGTCGCCCCGCCCCGCACGGCCCGCGACCTGAACGAGGAGCTGAAAGGTGCGCTCGTTGGCACGGAAGTCCGGGACGTGCATGGAAAGGTCGGCGTCCACGAGGCCGACCAGCGTGACGTTGGGAAAATCCAGCCCCTTGCCGATCATCTGGGTGCCGACCAGCACGTCGATCTTGCCGGAGCGAAATTCGGACAGCACCTGCCGGAACCGGTTCTTCTTCGCCATCGTGTCGGTGTCCATGCGCTCGATGCGGGCGCGCGGCACCACCCGGCGCACGGCCTCCTCGACGCGTTGCGTGCCCAGGCCCTGCCAGCGGATGTCGGGCGCGGCGCATTTGGGACAGCGCACGGGCGCGGCGCGCTGGTCGCCGCAGAGATGGCAGCGCAGCGTCTCGTCCGTCCGATGGTAGGTCATCGCGATGCTGCAATGCATGCATTCCACGGCCTCGCCGCATTTGCGGCATTGCAGCGAACGCGAGTACCCGCGGCGGTTGATGAACAGGATCGTCTGCTCGCGCCTTTCAAAGCGGCCCTGCATCGCGTCCACCAGCCGGCGGGAGAGCACGGTCGCGTGGCGCGTGCGCAGCACCTCGATGCGCATGTCCACCACATCGATGTGCGGGAGCTTGCGGTCGTCCACCCGCTGGGTGAGGCGGAGCAGGCCGTATTTGCCGGCTTGGGCGTTGGCGAAGCTCTCCAGCGATGGCGTGGCGGAACCGAGCAGGCAGCAGGCGCCCGCAAGCTTGGCACGCATCACGGCGGTGTCGCGGGCATGATAGCGTGGTGTCTCATCCTGCTTGTAGGCCGGTTC
>CAIXIZ010000011.1 GCA_903919625.1 uncultured Verrucomicrobiota bacterium | reverse complement strand
TCCAGACGGTGACGAAGGCGATGATCGCGTTGAACTTCATGCGCTCCGCGATCGCGCCGACGATCAGCGCCGGGGTGATGATCGCGAACATCAGCTGGTACATCGCAAAGACGTTCTGCGAGACCCAGTACGCGTAGTTCGTGTTCGGCGCCGAGGTCACGCCCTTGAGGAAGAAGTACTCCGTCCCGCCCAGGAACGGGCTGTTGAAGTTGGAGCCGAATACAAGGCTGTAGCCGAAGGCCCACCACAGGATGGTGACGAGCCCCGTGATGCCGAGGCACTGGGCCAGCACGGAAAGAACATTTTTCTTGCGGACGAGGCCGCCATAAAACAGGGCCAGGCCAGGCAGGGTCATGAAGAGCACAAGCGCGCTGCTGGTCATCATCCAGGCATTATGGCCGGGGCCGGCGACTTCGAGTGTGGGGGCGGAAAAGCCCTTGGGCAGGTTGCCATCCTTGTCCTTATAGCTTGCGAAGGGCGCGGTCGGATCGGAATTTTGGAAATAGGCGCCCATGGACTGGATGATTTCCGAGTCCTTGGGCGTGGGTGCAGGCGCTGCCGCCGCCACCGTGGGCGGGGTGGGCGCAGCCGGGGCGGCATCAGCGGCCCGAAGGGCGGGCAACAAGAGCAGGCCAAGCGTCGCACAGGTGGCGGTCTTCCGGAATAGGCTGGTTAAATGATACATGGGGGTAGAAACCGACGTTGATGAATCCAGGGGGTGAAATAATTACGGCTGGGATCCATCAAACTATGAGCAGGGTGCTGCAATCAATGAATTATTTTCATTAATATGCACCAGAAGTGAAGGGGGGCGGCAGCGATCGTCGCGTGATCAGGTCCAGCTTGTGGGCGGATGAACTCCCCTGGCCACCGGTCGGCCGCCAGCTATTTTAGGGCGATTGAGGAAACCCGGCGAACCGTGGTAAACTTGGCGCGAAAGAGATCATCCAGCATGGTGCGGGTCTGGGCAGAAAGGCGGGCCACGAGTGTTTCGAGCGGCGGCAGGCTCTGGTTCGAGGCCAAATCCGCCCCTGGCTTTGGCAGGGGTTGCGGGACGGGATTGAGACGCCGCAGGGCGGCAAATGCCGACGTTTCACCAGCATCCGGGCCCAGGGGGACATCGGCCGGGAAAGCGGCGTCTGGATCAATGGCGCGCGGTTCGAGATGGACCGGTTCATCCCTGCTGTCCTCCGGTTGCGTTCCGCCGCTGCCAGGGCTTTCCCCGGGGTTGGCCGGGGCGATGGCGCGGAGGAGCCGAGCTTCCAGGCGATCAATCAGGGCTTTTTTTTTTCGCTGTCGTCGGTGCCGCTGACGGGAGGGGCGGCATCGGCGAGGGCGGCAATTTCCCGGATGAGCGAATCAATGGCGCGGGCGCGGCTGGCCTCAACCGCCTTGAGCAGTACGACTTCGAAATTGATTTTCTCGGTGAGGCCGAGCTTGACGCTGCTTTCGCCTTCGCGGAGGGCGTCGAGCAGGCGGGTGAGCTGCTCGGTGGCCAGAGGGGTGCCCAGCGCATCGCTGCGGCCGCCTTGGGCGATGGCATGCAGGAGGGTGGTGCGGAAGATGGCCTGGAGATCGCCGAGGAGGCGGACGAGATCCCGCCCGGCCGCATCACAATCATCCACCAGGGCGACAATCTGCCGGTGGTCGCCGGCCGCCAGGGCGGAGGCGAGGGCGGCAATTTTCTCGGCGGCCACCAGGCCGTAGACATCCAGCACGTCCGGCTCGGATATTTCCGCCCCGCAAAAGGAGATCATCTGGTCAAAGATGGACTGGGCGTCACGCATGCCGCCATCGGCGAGGCGGGCGATGCAGGCGAGGGCCGCCGGGGTGACCTTGATCTTTTCCTCAGCGGCGATGGTTTGCAGGCGGCCGACGATCAGCTCAGGGGAGATGGGTTTGAGGTCGAAGCGCTGGCAACGGGATACAATGGTGGGGAGAACCTTCTGCGGATCAGTCGTGGCGAAGACGAACTTGACGTGCGCGGGCGGCTCTTCCAGGGTTTTGAGCAGCGCATTGAAGGCCTGGGCGGAGAGCATGTGCACCTCGTCAATGATGTAGACCTTGAACTTCCCCTGCGCCGGCGCG
>CAIXIZ010000010.1 GCA_903919625.1 uncultured Verrucomicrobiota bacterium | reverse complement strand
TCGAGGCCGCGCGCCGCGGCTACGGGTAAAGCACGTAAACCGTGACGGGTCCGGCCGCAGTGCCGGCCGGCGGGCGCTCCGTCCGGTCGCCGCCTTCGCCCGGCCCGGCCGGACGGCGGAATTCGCGGCGGTCGCGGCGCGGTTCACCGGCCCCGCCACCCGGACCACCCTCCCGCGGACGAAACGGACGATCCTCCCTCCGCCCCTCGCGCGGCGGGCGTGAGCCACCGCCGGGCTGGCTCTTGTCCTGCGTCCATTGCGTGCCAAAGCTGAAGCTTTGGAGCTGGGACAGGTCGATTTTATTGAAATCCGCAGGCGGATTTTCCGTGGGGGCTGGTTCGTCCATGTGATCCGAAAAAGCGGGCGTGAGCCCGCGAAGGTTTGCTTGGTGTGGCGCGTGCGCGGCGAGAGTTGGCCGGGAGTGTCGCCGGTACGCCGGGGGTGACGCAAGCGCTTTTACGAGGGAAAACAGCCGGGTTTGACCTTGCGGGGGAGGGAGCTTCGGCGTGAGTTTTGCCCCTGATGAAACCCCTGCCCTTTTACACCGCAGTTCGGATCACCTGGGCAGCGCTGATTTTGTCGGGTTGCGCCGCCACCTCCGCCACCAAACCCTCTGGCCAAGTCCTGAGCTGGGGCGACCAAGGTGATGGCACTTATCGCAACCCGGTTCTGCCCGCCGATTATTCCGATCCGGACGTCATCCGCGTGGGGGACGATTTTTATCTGGTCGGCTCGGAGTTTCATTTCATGGGCATCCAGGTGCTTCATTCGCGTGACCTGGTGAACTGGTCGGTGATCGGACAGGTGTTCAACCGGCTCAAGATGAGCCCGAAATACGACACCATGCGCGGCTATGCCGAAGGGACCTGGGCGCCGACGCTGCGCTACCACAATGGCGAATTTTACCTGTATGTCTGCACCCCGCAGGACGGACTGTTCATGTGGCACACGAAAAATCCCGCCGGACCGTGGTCGGAGATGGTGACGGTCAAAACCGTGGCCCGCTGGGAGGATCCGTGTCCGTTTTGGGACGATGACGGACGCGCCTGGCTCATCCACAGCGTGTATGGGGCCGGTCCGCTTATCCTGCATCAATTGAGCGCGGATGGCGCCGAACTGCTCGATGACGGCGTCGAGATCTATCGGGGGAATGTCTCCGAAGGGCCGAAACTCTTCAAACGCCATGGGTTTTACTACATTTCGCTGCCCGAGGGCGGGGTGGATCGCGGCGGCCAGACCGTCCTGCGGGCCAAAACCCTCACCGGTCCCTATGAACGCCGAGAGGTGCTGCCCAACGGCAGCCCGCACCAAGGCGGTCTGGTCGAACTCTCGAACGGCGAGGCCTGGTTCATCGGCTTCAAGTCCACCGGTTTCCTCGGCCGCATCAGCCACCTGCTGCCCGTCAAATGGGGCGACGACGACTGGCCGGTGTTTGGCGACAAAGGCCAGCCGGTCGCGCAATGGGCCAAACCCAACGTCGGCCAGGTGTATCCGGTGGAACATCCCGGAATCAGCGACGAATTCGAAGGCCCTGCCCTGTCGCCGATCTGGCAATGGAACCACAATCCGGACCCCACGGCCTGGTCGCTCACCGCACGGCCCGGCTGGCTGCGGCTCAAGGCGCTCCCGGCGGACGCCCTCGTCACCGCACGCAATACGCTCACCGAAAAACTCTGGGGCAATGCCGGCGCCATCGAGGTCAAGCTCGACACCCATGGCATGGCCGATGGCCAGCATGCCGGTTTCGCCTTTGTCAGCGGCAAGGACTTTGGCTGGGCCGGGGTCGTGCAAACGGCAGGAACCAAGCGGCTTGGTTCGGCGCAATCCGAGGACGGCCCGATCCTGCAGGGCGACGCGTTGTGGCTGCGGGGTGAATACCACGGCGCGACCGCCATGCTCGCCTATAGTACCGATGGCAAAAATTACACCAATATTGACCAGCCGGTCGTCCTGCGCTTCGCCAGTTGGAAAGGCGCCCGCCTCGGGGTCTTCAGCTATGGCCCGGCCGGAGGTACCGTGGACTTGGATTACATCCGCTACCAACTGCTCGAGGACGCAGTGGCCAAGCCCTAGACCGCCGTGGGGCGACAAAAGTGTCAGGGACAATCCCGCCCGGCTTGCGTGGGCCGGACAGGACCGTTGGGATGGGCGCTGTGAAATATCGCCTGCAAATCCGCCGCTACCGGCTGCCCTTGCGCGCGCCCGTGCGAACGGCGCATGGGGTGATGACCGAGCGCGATGGCGTCCTCGTGCGGCTGGAGGATGAGGCGAGCGACGTGGGCTTCGGCGAGGCGGCACCCGTGCCAGGATTTGGCGGAGGGACGGCCGATGAGGTGGAGGCGGCGTTGCAGGGATTGGGCGGGGAGGATGACATTGCGCGGGGCATTTGGGTGAAACAGGAGCAATTGGATGAATTTTCCCGCTTCTCCCGAAACGGGCTGCCGTGTGCGGGTGTGGCGGTGGAGAACTCGCTGGAGGAAATCCGGCGGCAGAAAGGCACCGCAGGCCAGGTCGCTGACCTGGCATTTCAGGCCGCAGCAAACCCGTCGCTTGCCAATCGCGCCGCCGGGCAAATTCGGAGCCAACCCACTGAGCTGGCCGGCAATCAGACGTTGCCGGTGGCGGCATTGCTGCCGGCGGGACGCGAAGCGGTGAAAAGAATCGGAGCGTTGGGGGAGGCAGGCTTTCGCGTTTTTAAGTGGAAAGTCGGCGTGACGGCGGTGGCCGAGGAGCTGCCGTTGCTCGATGACCTTTGCACGGAGCTCCCGTCAGGGGCGCGACTACGGCTCGACGCCAACGGCGCCTGGGACCGGCGTTCGGCAGAGCGCTGGCTGGAACGGTGTGCCGAGCGTCCGGTCGAGTATGTGGAGCAGCCGGTCCCAGCCGGCACCGGCAGCACCACGTTGCAACGGGCCGAGGATTTGTTGCAGGGGCTGGCGGAAGATTTTCCGACCCCCATCGGACTGGATGAGTCGCTGGCGGGGGAAGGCGCGGTCGAACGCTGGCTGGCAGCAGGCTGGCGCGGGGTGTGGGTCGTCAAGCCAAGTTTGCTCGGCAGCGCAATTTTGGACAGACTCGCCCAAGCCAGGGCGGACGTGGTTTTTTCCTCGGCGCTGGAAACCGCCGTAGGCGCACGGGCCGCGTTAAGGGTCGCCTTTGGCTGGAAAACACGAAGGGAGAAAGGGGACGTGAGACAGGAGGCAGAAAGGGCGGCAAAACCCGTCAGGGCGCTGGGATTTGGCGTGTGGCCGTTATTTGTGGATGCGCGGTTTGATGGACCTTATCTCGCCCCATTTCTCCGGACGGCGGATGTGGAACGCATCAACGTGGAGGCCGCATGGAACGCGCTGAGTTAGCCCGTTTACTGGGTGCATCCCCGATGGTCGGGGAGCCAGCCGAGGCGAGCATCGTCGAAGAGACCGACGCCGACCGGTTTTGCACCGCATTTGCCGGCGCGGTGGCGGCCGGCGGCACCGTCTTTCTGGCCAATCCCGCCTGGGGTGCTACGGAACGGGCGCAGTTCAACGCTCTCTCCCAATGCAAAATCGAAAATCCAAAATCGAAAATCAACCATGGCTGGCTGTGCATCCCGACGGGCGGGTCCGGGGGGAAACTCAAACTGGCGCGGCATGATCAGGACACGTTGCATGCGGCGGTGCGCGGATTCGCCGCCCATTTTCGTGCGACGAAAATCAATGCGGTGGGCGTGCTGCCCCTGCATCATGTCGGTGGTCTGATGGGCTGGTTAAGATGCGGGCTGACCGGCGGTGAGTTTGTGGCGGGAGACTGGAAAAAATTTGAGGCGGGGGAACTGCCCGTCCTGCCCGGCGCGGAGGGCGGTTGGTTTCTCTCGCTCGTGCCCACGCAGCTGCAACGCCTGCTGGGGCGGCCGGCCGCGGTGGAGTGGCTGCGCGGGTTTCGCGCCGTATTGGTGGGCGGCGGGCCGGCCTGGCCGGAGCTGGCCGCAGCCGGTGCGCAGGCCCGGTTGCCCCTGGCGTTCACCTATGGCGCAACCGAAACCGTGGCGGCGGTGACGGCATTGCGGCCGGATGAATTTCTGGCGGGCGAAAGAGGCTGCGGCACCGCCCTGCCCCACGCCCAAGTCACCGTCGACGAAACGGGCGCGATCATCGTCGCAGGCGATTCGTTGTTCCGCGGGTACTGGCCCGCCGGCCGGGAGACAGGCACCTGGGTGACGGAAGACCGGGGTGAATTTGACGGCCACGGCAGCCTGCACGTGCTGGGCCGGCGTGATGCGGTGATCATTACCGGCGGGGAGAAGGTGGATCCGAACGAGGTCGAAGCCGTGCTGCGGGCGACGGGAGAATTTGACGATGTGGTGGTGGTCGGGGTGCCGGATGCCACCTGGGGCCAGAGCGTGGTCGCATGTTATCCGTCGGTCGGGAAATCCCCGGACCAGGCAGTGGTGGCGGCCGGACTGGACAGACTTGCGCCCTGGAAGCGGCCGAAGCGGTTTGCCGCCCTCGCCAATTGGCCGCGGGACGCGGCGGGCAAAGTCAAACGGTCGGAATTGGTCCGTGCCGCAAGCGCTGAACCCTAGAGCGGTTTAAATTGAACTAGAGACGTTCCGTTGGGTGAACTGGTCAAATCCCGGCTACGCTGGCGGAGGGTCGCTGGCGGAGTGGCTAATCCGAAAGTGTAACCTATTAGGTTACACTTTTCTGATGCGAAATGCAGGAGGGCGTAAGGTCTCAAAAGCCGGCTATACTTTTTTGAAACCGTTCTAGAATGTCGTCAGCTCACGGATTGCAAACTGCCGCCCACCGCCTCAGGCTCCGGCACATGAAAACTCTCGCCGCTTTGGTCACGCTGCTTTCCTTCATCACCATGCTCCCCGCGCAAACTCCACCCACCTCCACCCCAACGGCCACGCCCGCAGCCAAACCTCCGGCCGCGAAACTGACCGAATCGATGGTGCTCGACTGGAAAGAACTGAAGCCCGAGGCGAAACCCAATGGCGAGCGGCGGGCGGCGTTCAACAACCCGACCGGATCGCTGGCCAACTTCGAGTGCCACATCTCGACACTCAATCCCGGCGAGGTCTCCGGCGCGGCCCACACCCACGACACGGCGGGCATCATCGAGGAGGCCATTCTCCTCAAGGAAGGAACGATTGAGGTGCAGATCAACGAAACCAGGAAGACCGTGAGCGCGGGCGCGGTGATTTATTTTGCCCCCAAGGACCTCACGGCCGTGAAGAACGTCGGGAAAACACCGGCCGTGTATTTTGTGGTATCGGCACAGGCGGCCCCGGCAGCCGCCAAGTGAGCGCCAGGTGGCTGAAAAACAAGATTGGGCGCAACCGCTGGGCACACCGTCCGCACTTACTGAGTCTGGCAAAACAGGGTGACGCACAATCCGTCCCGGCTCTCCCGAGCCGGGCTACGTTCTCCTCGTCGCCCGCTGCGAGAGCAGCGGGAATCTGCGGCAAAGGTTGTCCGGTTCTTTTACGAATCTCAGCAATCGTGGCAACCCTGCCCCGCCATCAATCACCCGGCGTTGACCCAGGCGGCCAGCGCCGGCGGAAACGGCTGGCGGGCACGGTTGGCGGAGGCGATGCAGACGTGTTCCGTGCGCGCGCGGGCGGCCAGCTTTTCGGGCGGACCGAGGCGAAAAATCTCAAAACGCAGCGCAAAATTGTCGGCAGTGAGCGGCTCCGGGGTGACCATGACGCGCAGTTTGTCCCCGGGATAGAGGGGCCGCAGGTATTCGCATTCGCTGCGGGCAATCGGGACGACTACGGCGTTGACGGCAAAAAAAGTTTTCAGGTCAATCCCGGCGTTGGCGAGCGCCTCCTCGTAGGCCTCGTGGCAGATGGCCAGGTAGCGGGCAAAGAAGACCACGCCGGCGGCGTCGGT
>CAIXIZ010000009.1 GCA_903919625.1 uncultured Verrucomicrobiota bacterium | reverse complement strand
GGTGGTGAATATCCACGCCTCATGGTTCCCGACCGGCTGGGGCAGGCGCGTGCTGAGTTCCGGGAGCGTCCAGGCCGTCTTGCGCCCGGGATTGGCGGCACGGACGCTGGCGACATCCTGGGCGGTGATGAGCGACGCCTGGTTGCCGAAGCTGACGCGCACATAGGAGGTGACGGCGGCGATCCAATCGTCCTCGTTGCCGCCCAACGGCACCATCTGCGCATCATAGGTCTTGCCGGCAACCGGGCCGCTGAGGCCATTGAGCACGGCCAGGATGATCCCGTTGCGATGCCCGGTGGCGGTCGATGAGCCGCTGAGCGGAGGGGCGATGGTCGCGCCGGCCTTGCCGGCAAAGGGCGCGCCCTTGCCGTCCTGGCCGTGACAGGCGAAGCAGAGCTGGAGGAAGATCGTGTGCCCGCGCTCGAGCTGCTGGCGCTGGGCGGCGGAAAACTGCGGGCCGAAATCTTCCGCGATCAACCGGAGGAGTTCCGTGGTGATGCCCTTCACGCCGGCGGACTCATGGTTCGCCGAATCCTGCGCGATGAGGGGCTGGACCGCGGGGATCTTGAGCAGGTTGGCGGTCAGCAGGCCCTGGATGGCGACGTCGGGATCCGGATCCTTGCATCGCGCGATAATGTCGGTGGCAAGCGCGGTCTGGCCGTTCTTAAAGAGGGTTTCGCTGGCGCGGATCGCGGCCACGCGCACATGGGTGTCGTCATCCTTGAGCTTTTCCCGGACCAGGGAAACATCCAGCGCGTCGAGGCCTTCGAGCGTCCAGATGGCGTGCATGCGGGCGAGGGGATTGGGCGAGGTGCGGGCGAGATCCTGGAGCGCGGGCACGACGGACTTGTCCTGGCTGAGAATGAGCAGCTTCTGGGCGGTGTCGCGCCACCAGCCGTTGGGGTGGCTGAGATGGGCGACGAGCTGCGCCGGCGTTTCGTCGAGCATGTGCGGCTGCGGACCCGGTTTCAGGCTGTCATGCACGAGCCGCCAGACGCGGCCGTAGTTAATTTTGTCGGCCATGCCGTATTGGTCGATAACGGTGCGGAGATAGGCGCCTTTGCGGGTCCAGTTTCCCTCTTGGATGATACCACGATACATGTCGGTGATGTAGATCGTCCCGTCGGGCGCGGTGACGAGGTTGACGGGGCGGAAAAAGGGATCGGAGGAGCGGATGAACTCGGACTTATTGTAAGCGTTGCTGAGGGAGGTGATGCCATCGCGCACCGCAACTTTCGCACGGCGGACCAGGCGGCCGACCGGTTCGCCGAACAGCAGGTCGCCGACGAGGTCGGCGGGGAGGCGGTCGCCCCGGTAGATGTCGAGACCGGCCGACGAGGTTATATGGTTGAGCGTGCCGTCTTCGGGGCGAACATAGCGCATGCCGGCCTGCACGTCGAAGAGGCCGACGAGGGGGAAGACCTCCGGGTAGTCGGCCGACCGCTCATTGGGCGACCGGAAGGCGCCATACACAATCGGCTGCTGGAAGTTGAGCGGGCCGGTATCGTTGCCCGCGTTGGAGACCCAGGTCTTGCCGTAGTTGTCCTGCGTCAGGCCCCACTGGCCGCCGTTCGGAGCGGTCGGCTCGCTGATGGCGCCTTTCGGGGTCCAACGGATGCGCACGGCGTTGTAGGTCGAGTAAATCCAGTTGTCCATGGCCCAGACGAGGCCGCTGGGTTGGTGCTCAAGGTTGTTGTCGCGCGGCAGGTCGAACTTGTAGAAAAGCTTTTTCTCGTCCGCGACCCCGTCATGGTTGGTGTCGCGGTATTCGTAAACATCGCCGGTGTAGGTTTCCTGGATGAGGACGCTGTCCTTCAGCGGCAGGATCATCCGGGGCAGAACCATGTTGTCCACAAACACGGTATGCTGGTCGAGAACCCCGTCACCCTTCGAGGACCAGTGGAGGGAGACGCGGCTGATGGGGGCGTTTTCGTTAGTTGCGTCGGCGTCCTGCATATAGGACCGCATCTCGGCGACATAGAGGCGTCCGTTGCCGTCGAAAACGCTGACCACTGGCTCCCGAATGATCGGCTCGCTCAACACCAGCTCCAGATGATAGCCGGGCTGAAGCTGCATGAGTTTCGCGCTCTCTGCCGGCGAGAGGTAGGCCGGGAGCGGGGGGTCTTGCAGACCGTCGGCGGCGGTGGGCGCGGGGGCCGGCGCAGAACCGGGGGTGGCGGCGAACAGCGCGACGGCGCCGGCGGACAGGACGAACGCGGCGGCGAGCCGCCGGAGGAGGGAAGCCTGGGGGGGGGTCATGGAGATGGGCTTGGCGTGGGAATATCTGCAGAGGTGCTTCTTCGGTGCAATGCTCAAAAGACGCCGGAAGGCGGGGTCTGGTGTCAGGCGACGGGCATCTTTACCCAGCGCGCACCGCGCCGGGCCGACTTTACAGCGGTCTCGATGAACGCCATCCCCTCGATGCCGTCGGCAATGGTCGGGAAATCCAGGCCGCGCGGCGGCGGCTTCCCCGCGACTTCGGCGGCAATGGCCCGAAACGCCTCGGCATAGATGTTGCCGAACGCCTCCAGATAGCCCTCCGGGTGGCCGGCCGGGATGCGGGTGAATTTCTTCGCCGTGTCGCCCATGTAGCCGTTGCCCCGGCGCCAGATCTCGGCCGGGCGGTCCGGATACTTCACCAGAAGCTCGTTCGGATGCTCCTGATGCCACTCCAGCCCGGCCTTCTCGCCGTAGACGCGGATGTTGAGGTTGTTTTCATCGCCGACCGAAATCTGCGAGGCATGCAGCACGCCCTTCGCGCCGCCCTTGAAGCGGAGGAGGATGTTGCCGTCGTCGTCGAGCTTGCGCCCTTTGACAAACGTCGTGAGGTCGGCGCACAGCTCCTGGATGTGCAGGCCGGTGATATAGCGCGCGAGATTTTCCGCATGTGTGCCGATGTCGCCGATGCAGCCGGCCGCGCCGCTGCGCTTCGGGTCGGTGCGCCAGCCCGCCTGTTTCTGCCCCGTGCCCTCCAGCAATGTCGAGAGCCAGCCCTGCGGATACTCGGCCACAACCTTGCGGATCTTCCCCAACTTGCCCGCGCGCACGAAATCGCGGGCCTGCTTCACCATCGCGTTGCCCGTGTAGTTGTGGGTGAGCGCAAAGACTTTTTTCGTCCGGGCCACGACCTTCTGCAACGCCCGGGCCTCGGCGAGATTGAAGGTCGCCGGCTTGTCGCAGACGACGTTGAAGCCCGCCTCCAAAAACAGCTTCGCCGGCGCGAAGTGCTGGTGGTTGGGCGTGACGATCACGACAAAGTCGAGCCGCCGGTCGGCGGGCAGCACCGCCTCGGCCTGCGCCATCGCGGCGTAGCTGCCGTAGACCCGCGCCGGAGTGAGCAGGAGATCCGCGCCGGAGAGCCGCGAGCGCGCCGCATCTGCCGAAAACGCGCCCGCGACCAGCTCGGCCTTGCCGTCCATCGCCGCCGCAATCCGGTGCACCGCGCCGATAAAGGCGCCGCGCCCGCCGCCGATCATGCCAAAACGAAATTTGCGATTCATGGGAGTTGGGAGAGTAGCGAGTGGTGAGTAGCGGGTAGCGAGCAGAAGACCGGCGCGAATGTGAATGCTCACTACTCACCAGCCACTACTCGCCACTTCAAATCATCGGTTCTTCTTGTCGAAGGCCGCATCGAAGGCGAGAGTGCTGGACGGAAAATCAATTTTCCGCACAAACGCCGCCGCCTCCGTCGCGCCATGCACCCGGTCCATCCGGATGTCCTCCCACTCGACGGAGAGCGGGCCGCGGTAGCCGACATCGTTCAAGGCGACGATAATGTCCTCAAACCGGATGTCGCCGTGGCCCAGCGAGCGAAAATCCCAGAACCGGCGCGCATCGCCGAAGCTCACATGCCCGCCGAACACGCCCACCGTGCCGTCGCCATGCCCCCACCACACGTCCTTCAGGTGCGCGTGAAAGATGCGGTCGCCCAGCACGCGGATGAATTTCGTGTAGTCCACGCCCTGATAGCCCAGGTGCGACGGGTCGTAGTTGAAGCCGAAGCGCCGGTGCCCTTTCACCGCCGCGACCGCGCGCTGCGCCGAGGCGATGTCAAACGCGATCTCGGTCGGGTGCACCTCCAGGGCGAAGTTCACGTTCGCTTTTTCAAACGCCTCCAAAATCGGCCCGAAGCGCTTCGCGAAATCCGCGAAGCCCGCGTCCCAATACGCCTGCGACGTCGGCGGAAACGCGTAGATCGAGTGCCAGATGCTTGAGCCGGTGAAGCCGTTGACCACGGCGGGGAATTCATCGCGCCCCTTCCGGCCGGGTTTCGCGTCGAAGAACGCCCGCGCGGCCTTCGCCGTCGCAATCATTTTCTTCGCGGCGCGCACCCGCACCCCCTCAGGCTTGCCGTCACCCCAGACGTCGGGCGGGAGGATGGACTGGTGGCGTTCGTCGATGGGGTCACAGATCGCCTGGCCGACGAGATGACTCGAAATCGCGTGGCACGTCAGCCCGTGCGCCTGAAGCAGGGCCCACTTGTCGTGGACGTATTTTTTCGACGACCCGGCGGCGTCCACATCAAAGTGGTCGCCCCAGCAGGCGAGTTCGACGCCGTCGTAGCCCATCTTTTTGACGAGCGGCGCGAGCTTTTCCAGCGGCAGGTCGGCCCATTGGCCGGTGAAGAGGGTGACAGGGCGGGACATGGGTGGAGGAGTAGCAGACAGAGGTCAGAGATCAGAAGTCAGAGATCAGTGGTGGAAATTTAAACGGCCAGGGATCCATCAAGCTGGCTCTGGGTTTCTTGGCTTCTGAATTCAGATTTTGCGGCCGTCAGGCCGCCTGCGGCTTCTTGCGGAGGACGGCGAGGGCGATGAAGACGACGGTGAGGACGGCGGGCAGGGCCGCCATGTTGCCGAGGGCGTGCAGGCCGGCGGCGGCCTGGATGTCGGCCAGTTGGGCAGGCGGGACGCTCGCCTCCGTGGCCCCCGCCGGCAGCCGGAGGGCGATGCCTTTGTCATACCAGCGGCCGATGATGGGGAGGACAATGCTGACGCTGAGCATGCCGGCGCCGCCGATGATGGCCAGGCCGAGCGCGCCGGTCTTGGGGAAATTCTCGGCAACAAAGCCGACCATCGTGGGCCAGAAGAAACAAACGCCGAAGGCGAAGACCGTGGCCGCGACGAAGAGCATACTGCCGCTGGTGTGGGCCATCGCGTAGAGGCCGAGGGTCGAGAGAATGGCGCTCATGACGAGCATGCCAATCGGCGAGAGCTTGTGGACAAAGGGACCGGCGAACATGCGGCCGACCGCCATCAGGCCCGTGATCCAGACGAGCACCAGAATGCCGTCGACGCCGGCATGCGACAGGATGTTCGGGATCCAATTGCCGGACCCGAGCTCGGTCGCGGCGGTCAGCAGCATGCAGCCCACCATGAGAATGAAGCCGGGGGCCGCGCAGGCCATGAACATGGAGCCGGTGGATTCGCCGCGCTGCACGCGCTGAGTCTGGGGTATCTGCTGGTTGCCGGTGAAGAACATGAAGCCATAGATGGCCGTGGGGATCAGCATGGTGGCGAACTGCGCCTGCCAGCCGAGTTTCATCTGGGCGAAGGCGAAGGCCAGGAGGCCGCCGATCACGATGCCGCCGGGGAACCAGACGTGGAAATGGTTCAGTTTGGTCGTCTGGTCCTTGGGAAAGAGTGTGGCGACAAGGGGATTGCAGGCCGCCTCGACGGAGCCGTTGGCAATGCCGAAGATGAGCGTGCCGCAAAACAGGCTCCAAAAATCCCAGGCGAAGATGGTCAGCAGGATGCCCGCGATATGGCCGAAAAAGGCGAGGCCGAGGATGCGCTTGAAGCCCAGGCTGTCCACGAACGGGCCGCCGAACATCATGGCGAGAGTGAAGCCCCAGAAGGCCGTGCCGCCGACCACGCCCACCTGTTCATTGGTGAGGTGGAACTGGGTAGCCCAGTCGCCCGTGGCGCCGCCCCGGAGGGCGAAACTCATGGCGGTGGTAATGAGGGCGACGCAACTGGCCGTGAACAGACGGGAGGGATTCATGGGTGACGTAGGGGGTAAGGGATTAAGCGCAAAAACGGGCAGAAGCCCTGCACCAGGCGGAGAAATCGTCAATGACGATCTTTGGCGAAAAGGTAAAGACCCCCGCCCAAAAGAGTTCGTTATCTTGGCGGTTGCTTCGCGACACCGCAGCAGAGGATCGGGCATCGGGACGGGCGCAGAACCGGGGTCGGCGACCCCGGCTACAGTTGTGCCAGCAGGGGCGGATGTGGCGGGCATCTTGGGCGGCGATAACTCCGCCATGCAGATGAAGCCCCTGACGGGACTGACGCAGCGCTTGCTGTGCGGCAGAGTGAATGTCAGGCTGGAACCATCCTTGAGCAAACTTGCGGATATTTTGCCTGACCCGGACGATGGACCCGCCCAAGATCAGGCAATGAAACGTTCCCCGCCCGAACTGCAGCCCCGCCTGCGCTTTCCCCGCGCCGACCGCGAGGCGTTTGGCCCGGGCAAGGCGGAACTGCTCAGCCAGATCGCCGCCACCGGCTCCATCCGCACCGCCGCGACGGAGATGGGCATGTCCTACCAGCGCGCCTGGCAGCTCGTGCGGGGCATGAACCGGCTGTTCCGCGAGCCGCTCGTCACGCTGCGCCGGGGCGGCAGCTCGCGCGGCGGCGCCCTGCTCACCCCCACCGGCGAGGAAGTGCTCCGGCGTTACACGCGCATGGCCGCCGCCTGCGCCACGGCGACCCGGACGGACTGGCAGGCCCTCCTCCGGCTGCTGGCCGGGTGAGCCGGGCCGGGGTCGGCTGCCGATATGCTTGACAATAGATATCGGGAGGGTGCCTGATCAGGGTTTGCCACCCAGCCCATGAAATCCCTCCGGCCCTCCTCCCGCACCGCGTTGGCCGCCCTGCTGCTGGCCAGCCTCCCCTGCCCCGCTGTCCACGCCGCTGACGACACCAATGCCGAGATCCAGGCCTTGCGTGAACAAATCCGCCTGCTCGACCAGAAGGTCACGGAACTGCAACGCAAGCAGGACGCGGCCGCTGCGACCGCGGCCAAACCGACCGCGGGCGGTGCCTCCCCGGCCACCGCTCTCCTGGTCACCCCCAACGACCAGGGTCTGAAGGTGACCTCAGCCGATGGAACCAGCTTTCTGCATGTTGGCGGGCTGGTGCAGGCCGACACGCGCTGGTTTTTCAGCCAGAGCAAGTCCATCACCAACAACGACGCCTTTCTGATCCGCCGCGCCCGCCTGATCCTCGACGGTCAGTTCAACGGCAACACCAGCTTCCTCTTTGTGCCGGACCTGTCCGGCTCCGTGGCAACGCTCTTCGATGCCTACGTCAACGTGGCCTTCACCCCCCAGGTTCAGCTCCGCGCCGGCCGGTTCAAGTCCCCGGTGGGCCTGGAACAGCTGCAGGCCGACCCGACGACCTTTTTCACCGAGCGATCCTTTGTCAGCCAGATCACACCCAACCGCGACATCGGCCTGATGCTCTGGGGCAACGTGTTGGATGGCCGGCTCAGCTATGCCGCCGGCGTGTTTGATGGCGTGTCCGACGGACAGAGCAACGGCACCGTCATCGCCACCGGGGCCGGCGCCACCACCCCGGTCGTCAACACCGATGCGGACAACAACAAGGACGTCGAGGCGCGCCTGTTCGCGCAGCCGTTCAAGAACAATTCCGCCTCGCCGCTCAAAGGCCTGGGTTTCGGCGTCGGTGCCGGCGTCGGCCGGGAGCTGCCCGCCGCCGGGCTGGCCGGTTACAAGAGCGATGCCTTGCAGTCCGTATTCGCCTATCGCACCACCACCATCATCAATGGCCCGGCCTCGCGCGTTTCGCCCCAGGCTTACTATTATTACGGGCCGTTCGGACTCCTGGGCGAGTATGTGCTGTCGACCATCAAGGCCCGGCCCAGTGCCTCTGGCAAATCGCTGGCGGTGCATAACCAGGCCTGGCAGCTGGCGGCCGGCTACGTGCTCACCGGCGAGGATTCCTCCTACACGGGAGTCACCCCGCGCAAGAACTTCAACTGGAACGACGGCACCTGGGGTGCGTTCGAGGTGGTGGCCCGGTGTGAAGTCCTAGACCTTGACCGTGCGGTCTTTGCGCCCAATCCCTCGGTCGCGCTGTCCCTGGCCGATCCGGCCGCCAATCCGGGATGGATCAACGGCTTTGGCCTGGGCCTCAACTGGTCCCTGAGCAAGAGTGTTCGGGCTTCGCTGGACTACTTCCATGAGAATTTTTCCAACAATGTGGCGGTGCCGAGCAAGGCCGTCCTGCAACACGATGAAAATGCCGTGGTGACCCGCCTCTCCATCGCGTTTTGAACCGCCGCTTTCCGCCCCATGAAAACCTTTCGCCGTCTGCTGTTCCTCTTCGCCCTGACCACGGCGTTCGGCCATCTGATGGCGGGCGAGATCAGTGTCTTCGCCGCCGCCAGCCTAACGGATGCGCTGAAAGAGCTCACCGCGCTCCACCAAAAAAACACCGGTGACACCGTGCAGCTCAACCTGGCCGCCTCGAGCACGCTCGCGCTGCAAATCAAGGAAGGGGCGCACGCCGACATTTTTTTATCCGCCGACGAGGCCTCGCTGGACATGGTGGCCGGGCAAATCGATCCCGCCAGCCGCCGTCGCCTCCTTTCCAACACCTTGGTGATCGTCGTTACCACTGACAGCCCGCTGAAAATTACCGCCCCCGCCGACCTCGCCAAGCCAGCCGTACACCGCCTCGCGCTCGCCGAACCGCAGACCGTGCCGGCCGGGGTCTATGCGAAGCAATACCTGCAAAAGACCGGCCTTTGGCAGGGCGTCAGTGACAGAATTGTTCCGACGGAAAACGTCCGCGCCTGCCTCGCCGCCGTCGAGAGCGGCAACGTCGACGCCGGCATCGTCTACAAGACGGATGCGCTCAATTCCAAAAATGTTCGCGTGGCGTACGAAGTGCCGGCGGCCGACGGACCGGTGATCAGCTATCCCGTCGCGCTCGTGAAGGACGGCAAGAATCTGGCGGGCGCGGCCAGATTTCTCACGCTGCTGGCTTCTCCTGAAGGCCGGGCCGTCTTTGTGAAGTTCGGCTTCCTGGTCGCGCCGGAACCGAAATAAGGGGTCAGCTTGCCGGGCCTGGCTTGCGGTCAAACCTTGGCGGAGGGAAAGACTGCGGAATTCCGGGCCGGCCCCATCCACCGTGCCGATGCAGCCAGAGGCAGGGCTGCACTCAAGCTGCCGCGACTGCCTGCCCCAGCTCTTCCCCCCAGCGGGGGCAATTGACCCGCCATCCGCCGGCTCTGCCGGCGTTCGCCCACTTTGGCAGCGTAAAAATTACGGGGGGTTGGCCTCTTCCCGGTTCCACGCGCCTGTGCCCGGTCAGCGCGCATACTTTTTTCGGCTCTTGTAGTCCGAGACAAAAATGCCGATCACCAGCCAGAAGCCCCCGGTCGCGGCCGCGAGAAAGCACCGGATCGCCAGCCCGGGATAGCCGAAGAGCCGGAAGGAGGACTCCACCCGCATCATGAGCGACGCCCCGACGATCAGGCCGGCCAGCACAATGCCCATCGTGATGCGGTTCGCGATTTTCTGCATGCCGTCCAGCACCAACTTGGCGTCGGTCGCCTTCACCTTCACCTCCAGCTCGGAGTTGGTGACCGCGTCCATGATGCGGTTGAGCCGGGAAGGCAGCCCGGTCGTGAAATCTTTCATTTCCAGCAGCGCACTATAGACACTGCCCTGCGTAAGGTCTTTGCGCAGGCGGCGGGACATCAGCTGGGCGACGTTGCGACGGACCGAGGCGTTGGTGTCGAACTCCGGGTCAAGGATGCGCCCGACTTCGTCGAGCTGCAGCATGGTTTTACCGAGCAGCACCAGCTCGCCCGGCACGATGAGCGCGTTTTCCTGCGCAATCCCGCTTACCTCCAGGAGGGAGCGGCCGACATTGAGCTGCTCCAGCCCCTGGTCACGCCGCAGCGCCACGAGCTGCGTGATGCGCCGCCGAAACTCGGGGGCGGCAAACTCCTCCAGTTTCTCGCTGATGCGGATGGCGATCTCCGCGACGATCTCGCCGTTGCCCTCGCTGAGCGCGAGGAGGATTTTCAGCAGGCTCTCCTGCATGGCGGGCGCGATGTGCCCGACCATGCCGAGGTCAATGAGGGCGAGGCGGCGGTCGTCGGTGATGAAGACGTTGCCGGGATGCGGGTCGGCATGGAAGAATCCGTCCACGAGCACCTGCTGCAGGTAGGCTTGGAACAGCTCCTCGGCGAGCGGACCGCCTTTCAGCTCGAGCAGGTCGAGCGGGCCGAGCGCAGTGATCTTCCGTCCCGTCACCTCGTCCATGGTCAGGAGGGAACGGGTGACATAACCCGGCACGGGCTGCGGCACCTGGATGAGTTTGAAATCCTTCAGGTTTTTGCCGAGGGCGACGAGGTTGTGCGCCTCACGCTCGTAGTTCAGCTCCTGCTGGATCGCCAGGCGGAACTCCTCAATGATGACCAGGAAACGGTGGCGCCGGCCGATGGCGGTGTGCGCGTCGAGAAAACCGGCGATTTGCTCCAGCACCTCGAAGTCCTCGGCGATCTGCTGGCGGATGTGCGGGCGCTGCACCTTGACGACGACGGCGCGGCCGTCGCGCAGCGCCGCGCGGTGGACCTGCCCGAGGGAGGCGGCGGCGAGCGGCTCGGGATCGAAACGGGCAAACGCTTTGGAAATGCGGACCCCCAGCTCGGCCATGACGATGGTCTCGACGTCGGCGAAGGGAAAGGGCTTCACGTTGTCCTGCAGCCGGGCGAGCGCGGTGCGGTAGTTGTCGGGCAGCAAATCCGGCCGGCCGGCGAGCACCTGGCCCAGCTTGACGTAGGTCGGCCCCATCGCCTCGAGG
Source organism: uncultured Verrucomicrobiota bacterium (assembly GCA_903919625.1). Lineage (GTDB taxonomy): Bacteria > Verrucomicrobiota > Verrucomicrobiia > Opitutales > Opitutaceae > CAIYUN01. The sequence continues at coordinate 8,274 of CAIXIZ010000009.1, read as the reverse complement.
TCGTCGGCGAGATGCTCGGGCGTGGCCGCACCGGGGGCGGGCGGAGTGCCGTCCGTCAGCGGCTGGCCTTCGGCGGACAGCAGCTCGTCCACGCCGAAGCCCTCCTCGCCGTTCATCTGTCGCGCGAGGTCGGAGTGGCCGTATCTCCAGAGCAGCGAGACGATTTGCCGGTAACGTTTGAGATGGGTCGCGGAATGTTTCATGGGAAATTCACCCTGGGCCATGCAAGGCGCTTCAACGGGGGCTTGTTTATACCCGGCGGATGACCCTCGTTCCATGGGGTGTTCCCCTAGGCCCAGCAGACCCTGCTGCGTCTCCGGCTTACGTAACATGCGCCGGTCTGGAACCATGGATGGATCCGACGACCCGGCCCGTAGGTCTAGACCCCATAGGAGCAGGGCAATCCTTGCCATATTTTTAACCAAGCAGCCTGCGCCAGGCTCGAACCCAGCCAAAACGTATGATCAAACCACTCTCACTCGCATTGCTCGTCGGCGGAGTCATCCTCCTCATCTATGGGGCCAGCGCCTCCGATTCCACCGCTTCGGGCATCTCCCGTTTTTTCACCGGCAATCCGACCGATAAAACCATGTGGCTCGTTATCGGCGGTGCGATCGCATCCATCGTCGGCCTGGTGGGCTTGCTCCGGGGAACGAAAGCATCGTGACTGAACTTGTCCATCATGCCGCGGCGTTCAGGATCAGCGCCCGCGGGAGCGGCCGGCGTGAAAGCGGGAGTGGTTTCGTTTTGCCCGGCGGCGAAATGTCCGGAGCCGCGGCTTGATTTGCACTCCCTGGCTGCATTGCTGTCATTTGCCCGGTTGGGATGGCAGGACCGCTCGCACCGTCGTCCCCTGTCCGCGGGCAGATACGATGCTGAATCGGCCGCCGACCATTTCCACGCGTTCGCGCATGCCGACCAATCCGAGGTGGTTGCTCCATGCGGTGGTTGACTGGCGGTGCAGGTCGAACCCCTTGCCGTTGTCGGCGATCTCCAGGCCGATTCCGCCCGGAGCCTTGAAGATGGTCACTTTCACCACGCTGGCCCGCGCATGTTTGGCCGCATTGGTGACGGCTTCCTGGGCAATGCGGTAGAGCACCGTCTTTTGGTCGTTGTCCAGGGATTCGACGCCGGCGAACGCCGTGAATTGAATCTGCCGGCCCGTTCGTCGCGGGAGATCCTTGAAGTAGGAGCGGAGTGCCGGGATCAGCCCGAGATCGTCGAGTGCCGCCGGTCGCAGTTCCCGGGCAAACTGATGCACGATGCGCAAGGATTTTTTGATCAGATGGCGCAGGGGAACAATGGCCTGCCGGATGCCCTGCGGATTTTTCTTCGCCATCTGGGTGAAAGATTCCAGCTGAACCTTGATCGCCACGAGGAGCTGGCTGATTTCATCATGCAACCCGCGGCTGATCTCCTTGCGCTGCTGTTCCTGCACGGCCAGCAACCGGTGCGAGAAATGGCGCAGCTTGGTGTGCAGCGCGCGCGATTGTCCGGTCAATTGCCGGGCGTGTTGCTCCGCCTGTCCGAGAGCCGTGACGCAGGCCTGCTGCCGGGTCAGTTCCGCTTCCGCCCGCCGTTTCAGCTCAGCCAGCAGTTTGTCCCGGCATTCGGCCCAGTATTCCGGTCCGCTGCGGGATTTGATGGCGTCCACGGTCATCGGGACGGAGCCTCGGGCTGAGGCCGCCCGGGGTCGTCTCCGGCAAGATTGCCTCGTCCCCGTACTGCCACGCAAATTCGACTGGTTGGACAATGCGGGAGTCATAAAATTCCTTTGAGCTTAGTTGAGACAGACCCGGCATGCTATAAAACGGATCCGCCAGAGGCAATGGGGTGAAACCCTACCCATGAAGACCGATTCCGGTTTTGGGGCATTTAAGGCGAAATTGGTGCAAGGAATTTACCGACCGCATCAGATACCGCGAAGGCGCGCGCCGGGCAGGCTATGTTATCGAATGGAACCGGGGGGAACTGGCCCGATCGGCCTTGAACCTCCACAATCCGGACATTTGCCTGCCGCTGGCGGGCAGCAAATTGGTGAATACCTTGCCGGTGGTGAGAGTGCGGGTGGGCGCACTGGATCTGCCGTTTTTTTGCCATGAGTTCGCCAATTCGCAGGAACATGTCCTGGTCTATTTTCTCGGCTGGAACCTCACCACCGGAACCCCCTTGCCGGCCACCGCCTTCCAGGAGGACGCCACTCTCCTCACGTTGCACGCACGCTGGCAGGAGGTGGCGGACCGTCACGACCGCTACGCCGTGCGGATGATGGCGGTGGCGGTTTATGATGCCGCCAGCCCAAATGCCGCCGAAAAGGCATTCCGTGACGAAATTGCCCGCATCATCCCGATGGGCTTGCCTCGATAAAGCGGACGCTGCTTTGGGCGGCTTGGAGGTTGTTTGGTTTTGGATGTTCAAAGGCCCCAAGGGAGAGGCAACCCAAGGGGCTGTGACGCCTCGTTGGGTTGTAGAACGTCTCGATGTAATCGTGTCCCACCGCGGCTGCAGGCCGAGATCACCAGCGCCATCGCCTTGACCTGATTGCCACCCAGCTGGCACGCCCGGCGCAAACGGGCCTTCGCCTCTCAATGTCGCTTACTCCAACCCATCCCTCAGCCTAACATTTGGGGTGGCTTAAGAAAATGTGCCCGGTCACTGTCGCTCACACGTCAAGCCGGGCACCCCATGAACAAATTCCTGATTTATCCCGTCGGTTTCATTTCACTGCTGGCCAATGTTTGCGCCCAGTCGGCGCCAGGTCCGTCCGCCGCCAACCTTCCTGCTGCCGTGCCGTCGGCCGCCTCCACCCAACCTTTGGGAGTGCCCGCGCCACCCGCCCCCGGCCGGCGCGGCGGCACCGGGCAGCCCGGCCACGACTCCTTCTACACGCTCGGGCCGGATTCCTTGCCCAGGGATCGCGTGCCCAAGGGCAGGTTTTCCGAGCCCAAAGTCATCCCCTCAGTAGTCTTTCCCGGCACCGAGCACCGCTACTATGTGTATGTGCCGGCGCAATATGATCCGGCCAAGCCGACCGCCGTCATGTTTTTCAACGATGGCCAGGCGATGATGGCCGAGGACGGCGATGTGCGCGGCCAGAACGTGCTGGACAACCTGATCTACCGGCACGAGATCCCCGTGATGCTCGGCGTGTTCATCAACCCGGGCAAGCGTCCCGACCAGCCCGAGCCATCGCTCCGGGGCGATTGGGGCGACAACACCGGCAACCGCCGCGACGAATACAACCCGCCCAACGACCAATACGCCCGCGTCATCGTGGACGAGATCCTGCCGGTGCTCAAACAGGACTACAACCTCTCTCCCGACCCGAACCTGCATGGCATCATGGGCACCAGCTCCGGCGGCTGCGCGGCCTTCGCGGTGGCGTGGTTCCGGCCCGACGATTTCCGGAAGGTCATCACCTTCGTCGGCAGCTTCACGGACATCCGCGGCGAATACATTTATCCCGAACTGGTGGCCGCCGCCGAGCACAAGCCCATCCGCATTTTCATGCAGGATGGCCGCAACGACAACCGGCGGACTCCCGCCACCTTGAACAACGATTGGTTCTACCAAAATGTCCGGCTCAAGGACGCGCTGGAAAAAAAGGGCTACGAGGTGAACTACGCCTGGGGCATGAACGACCACGGCCAAAAAATGGGCGGCGCGATTTTCCCCGAGATGATGCGCTGGCTCTGGCGCGACCAGCCGGTCAACACCGATCCGACCGACATGGTCGAGCGCGCGTTTCGCGCCCCGGTCGCACGCCCGGCCCCGCCACCCGCTGCGCCCGCGCCCTGAGCGGGCAGTTCATCCAGCGCCAGCGCCTTGACCTGTTTGCCGCCAGCTGGCAGGCCCGACGCAGACGGGACGGGTGGGTGCTGATTACGCTCGGCCCTCAACCCTCACGAAATTCTGGTTGGTGCTCGGGACAGGACTTGAACCTGCACGCCTTGCGGCAACGGCTTCTAAGACCGTCGTGTATGCCATTCCACCACCCGAGCAGCAGAGTGCCGAGCGGAGCGTGCTGATTGCCGAATGACGGAGCAAGGCCGAAAGCCGGCGGCAATCGCAGTCCCCAAATGAAGTCGGGTTAATTCAGAAGCCAGAAATTCAAGAATTGGCGGTGGGCAGACGGGAGTTCTCCCGCCTATTCATTACTCTTTCACCGACCTCCAATTCGCCTCCTCCTGATTCAGCCCTTCAGTCCTTCAGCCTTAGTCTGCTCCTGGCTTCCTGGCTTCAGAATTCATTGTTTCCGAATCCCGCATTCCACCCTCAGCAATCCGCATTTCCGTTCACCCCGCCGCGCCCATCCGCTCGCCCATTTTGGCGTAGGTTTCGATGCATTCCGCGCTCTGCGCGACCAGGTCGGCATCAAACCGGATGCGCCCGTGTGCAAACACCGTGATGACACATGAGCCGCCAAAACGGAACAGTCCTTTCTCCGCGCCCTTGGACACCGGCTGGCCGGGTTCGTAACGCTGTTGCACCGTCCCGACATTGGTCGCGCCGATCTCCAGCAGCGCCACCCGGCCAAAGGCCGGCGTGTCGAGCAACGTCACATAACGTTTGTTTTCGACCAGATAGCTGAGGTTGCGCCGCAGCGCCACCGGGCTGACCGAATACAGCCAGCCATTGATCAGTCGCGCCGCCCCCGGCGTGCCGGCCGCGGGAAAATGAAAGCGATGGTAGTCCACCGGACAAAGCCGCGAGATCACCATGCCGCCGCCCGCAAACTCCTGGGCGAGCGCCAGGTCGCCCAGCAATTCGGCCAGCGAGAACTTGGCTCCTTTGACGTAAAATCCCGCCGCCGCCTCCACGTCGGGAAACACGAGATGCCGCCCATCCGCCGGCAGCACCGCGATGCGCGGGTCGTCGGCTGCGGCAATGGGGCGGGCGCCGGGTTTGAGTGCGCGGGAGAAAAAATCATTGAACGAGGCAAACGTCTCCGGCGCCTGCGCAAAGTCGCCCATATCCAGCCCATACTCGCGGATAAACGGCATCACGCGCGCGGCGCTCGCGGCCCGGCTCATGCGCCAGCCATACCAGCGCGAGAACCATGCCCGCCGCACGCCCAGCGCCACGGCGGCCCGGCCGGCTGCCGTCTCGTAGGCCAGGCGCAGCCAGCGCTCACCGTAGATCTGCTCGGTCGCGACGGTTTTGCTCTGCCGGTCGTAGTAACGGATGGCTTCGCCCATGGGCTCCCCAGCGTGGTGCCCCCGCCGCCCAGCGCAACGGCGAAGCGCGGTGGCGCTGGTGCGCGTCGTCCCTCGTGCGCCAGGTTCGGCCGGTGGAGCACGTTGGCCCCAACGTGCTGGTTTGCCCCGGCAAAACCGGTTGGGGACAACCGGTTCCACCTGTTCCGAAGCAATTCATCCGCCGTGGCTTGCCTTTCGCCGCCACGCTCTGGTTGAGTCGCCCCGTGAAGCAAAGCATTGTCACCCTCGACATGGAAGGCGTCCTCACGCCGGAAATCTGGATCGCCGTCGCCGAACGCACGGGGATCGCGGAGCTGCGCCGCACCACCCGCGAGGAACCGGATTACGACAAGCTCATGCAGGCGCGCATCGCCATCCTCGCCCACCACGGCGTCACGTTGTCCAAAATCCAGGAGGTCATCGGCGGGCTCGCGCCGCTGCCGGGCGCGGTGGATTTTCTCGATGCCTTGCGCACGCGCACCCAGGTGGTGATCCTGTCCGACACCTTCGAGCAGTTTGCGCAGCCGTTGATGCGCCAGATGAAATGGCCCGCGCTCTTCTGCCATCGTCTCGTGGTGGAGCACGACCGGATCACCGGCTACGAGCTGCGCATGCCCGACCAGAAGCGCGCCGCCGTCCGCGCGCTGCAGGCGCTCAACTACCAGGTCATCGCCGCCGGCGACTCCTTCAACGACACCACCATGCTCGCCCAGGCCGACCACGGCTTTCTTTTTCACGCGCCCGCGGCCATCGTGGAACAGTTCCCGCAGTTCCCCGCCTTCGACGACTACGGCGCCCTCCTCACCGCCTTGCACGGCAAGCTTTGAGCAGCCCCGCCGCCTCTTTCCCCCATGCCCACCAAACGCATCATTGTCACCGGCGGCAGCGGCAAGGCCGGCCACTGGATCATCGCGCACCTCGTCGCCGAAGGCTACGAAGTCATCAACCTCGACACGCGCCGGCCCGCCGCCGAGCAATGCCGCACCATCATCGCCGACCTCACCCAGCTGGGGCAGGTCGTGACGGCGTTCTCGCCCTTTGGCACCATTGACCGCCGGCCCTACGACGGCGTCATCCACATGGCCGCGATCCCGCGCGCCCATGAGCAGCCGAACGACGAGATTTTTCGCGTCAACACCCTCAGCACCTACAATGTCCTCGAGGCCTGTGCGCTGCTCGGCATCCGCAAGGCCGTCATCGCGTCCAGCGAATCCTCTTACGGCCTGTGTTTTGCCTCGGAGTTTTTCCCGCCCAAATACCTGCCGGTCGATGAGGCGCACCCTCAGCTGCCCGAAGACACCTACGGGCTGAGCAAGATCGTCAACGAAGTCACCGCCGAGGCATTTCACCGCCGCACCGGCATGCAGATCATCTCGCTGCGCATCGGCAACGTGCTCACGCAGGACGATTACGCGCCGGTGCGTGCCACGTTTCCCCGGCCGGAAGTCCGCCTGCGCAACCTCTGGTCATACATCGACGCGCGTGACCTCGCCATCGCCTGCCGCCTCGGCATTGAGCGCGACGGCCTCGGCTGTGCGCCGGTAATCCTCACCGCCGACGACACCTCGTCCGACCTGCCGTCGCAGAAATTGATCAAGCGGTTTTTGCCGACTGTGACCGAGTTCAAGCGCCCGATCACCGGTCGCCAGACGCTGCTTGCCAACGACCGCGCGAAAAAGCTGCTCGGCTGGAAGCAGAAATATTTTCTGCAGGGGAAGGGATGAAGGTGGAACTGGTTGTCCCCAACCGGTTTCCGCCCGTCAAACCAGCGCGTTGGGGACAACGCGCTCCACCTTGCTCCAGCGCCGCACGACAACCTGCACGGTCCTCAGTGCGAGGTGGAACCGGTTGTCCCTAACCGGTTTCTGCCTGTCAAACCAGCGCGTTGGGGACAACGCGCTCCACCTCGTTTCAGCGCCAGCGTGTTGTCCTTCGCAGTCGCTCCACCCGGGCATCTATCCCAATGCGCTCCACCACCAGGGCCAGTCATCCTCCGTCGCGCACAATCCTTTCACGACCGGATTACGGCGGATGTACAGCCTGGCCTCCTGCCCGGCTTTGGCATTTCTGATTCGATGATCAAAATAGGTGCTTTGCCATTGCACCTGGTGCAAACGCGTTGTTATCCGCTTCCAGTTGCGCAGGGTATCGGACATGGCCGAAGTTCGTGGAAATGCCAGCAAGGCATGCACGTGATCGGGCATGAGCAAAAACAGCTCGCACCACCAATGACCAAGTTCGTGATAGCGGCGTGCCGCATCCAGCAACGAAAGCGCCGGCTTTTCCTCGGTGAGTGGGGGCGTATTCGTAGTTTCAGTCCGAATACGGATATGAAACAACGCCCCATCTTTGACCCAACCGGGGGTTTGGTGGTGCAGGCGTTGCGGATACTCACGCATCCGGCAATGCTGATTGTGTGCAATTTGACCTCAAGCAGGTTTCTTCCGTCCTCAGTGCGAGGTGGAACCGGTTGTCCCAACCGGTTTCTGGCCCTCAAACCAGCGCGTTGGGGACAACGCGCTCCACCTTGCTCCAACGTCGCACGTCATCCTGCACGGTCCTCAGTGCGTGGGTTTCTGGCCCTCAAGCCAGCGCGTTGGGGACAACGCGCTCCACCTTGCTCCAACGTCGCACGTCATCCTGCACGGTCCTCAGTGCGAGGTGAAACCGGTTGTCCCTAACCGGTTTCCGCCCGTCAAACCAGCGCCACCTTGTTTCAGTGCCAGCAGACTTCCTGCACGGCGCTCTCCAGCGCGTTGAGGACAACGCGCTCCACCTTACTTCATCGCCAGCACGTCGTCCTTCACGGTGAACTTCACTTCGCTGCCTTCGGCGACTTCGCCGCTGATCAGCGCCCGCGCCAGCTTCGTCTCGATGTGGCGCTGCAGGAATCGTTTCAGCGGCCGGGCGCCGAAGACCGGATCGTAACCCTTCTCCGCCGCCCACTCCTTCGCCTTTGCGTCCAGCACGACCGTCACGCGCCGGTCCGCCAGCCGTTTGTTCAGGTCAGCGAGCAGCAGGTCCACGATGCTGGTGATTTCATCCAGCGTGAGCGGCTTGAACAGAATCGTCTCGT
>CAIXIZ010000008.1 GCA_903919625.1 uncultured Verrucomicrobiota bacterium | reverse complement strand
GAGAGCGGCATGCTGCATCGCCTGCGCCGCGAGGTGCCGGCGAAAACTTTTGTCGCCGGCCCGACGGACAGCTGTGCGTGCAATGACTGCCGCTTCATGAAACTGAACACCATTGAAAAAGTCCGCGACGCGCTGCTCAGCCTTTCACCCGTGATCGAGGTGCCTGAGCCCATCCGCACCGCCGCATTCGCACCCATCCAACGCATGCTCGACTGGAGCAAAGGCTAGCTTTGTCCTTAACGGGGCGAACGCTTGCAACTCCTTCCCCGATTTTTGGCCATTGTCCAACTGCGCAACTTGGGCATGGCCTGCCTCTTCGGCTGGCACATCAACCAGACCCTCCCGGCGGGTTTGCGGCTGTCCCCGCCGGCCTCGGCCAGTCAGGCTACGACGGAACCGCTGCAGCCTGGCAATCACGGGCTATCTGCCCGCGGAGTTCGTCCAAATTGGCAAATTTCTGTTCGGGACGCAGAAAGCGGAGCCACTCGACCTTGATTCCGTCGCCCGCCGTGAAGGGACAGGCGCCCAAGAGGTGCGTTTCAAGCACGGGCACGGTGGCGGCGGACTCCACCGTCGGACGCACCCCGTAGTTGGCGACGCCCGGGAGCGGCAGCGGGGACTTGCTTCCCGAAACGCGCACGGCATACACGCCGTAGCGCGGTGAGAGATCGGGTGTCCAGGCAAGGTTTAGCGTGGGAAAGCCAATCGTTCGTCCCAGCTGCCGGCCCGGCAATACGGGACCGGCCGCAACATAGGGCGCGCCGAGCATGACATTGGCCTCAGCCAGCTCGCCGGCCTCCAGACAGGCCCGAATGCGCGAGCTGCTGATGGGCTCACCGCGGTAGCTGACCCGCGAGGCACTGTTCACCCTGACCCCGATCGTCGCCCCGGAGCGCTCGAGCAGGGCCACGTCGCCGCGCCGGCCCTGGCCGAAGCGAAAATTTTCCCCCACATAGAGCGCAACCAGTCCCGGCAGGTGCTGCCGGAGCAGCGGCAGAAAATGCTCCGCCGTGACCGCGGCGAAGACGGTGTCGAAGGGCTGGGAGATCACGGCGGACAGGCCGAGCTGCATGAACAGCCGCGCCTTTTCCTCATCGCCTTGGATGAGCCGCACCGGGGCGGCCGGTTTGAACAGCCGGCTCGGATGCGGCGAAAAGGTGAGCACCGCCGCACCGCCGCCATCCGCCCGGGCCGCCTCCCCGGCAGCCCCGAGGACTGCGCGGTGCCCGAGGTGCACGCCGTCGAACATTCCGACCGCCAGATGCAACGGCTGTCTGGGCAGCGCGGCACCGGCAGACGCGAGGGTATAAAAATGGGTGGACGACGACACGGCGGGCAATGCGCGGTTAGCTTCCCCTAGCCCGTCGGCGCCCGCGCCACGGCCACCGGGGCAGGCAGTGCAAGGTGGGCGGGAATGAGGATTTTCTCCAGTTCGGGCGGCGCCAGCAGTTGCAGCTGCTCCAGGGTCACGGCCTGCGCCACGTCAAACGCGCCGGAACGCGTCCGGCGGAGCGCTTTCAGGTGCGCCCCGCAGCCGAGCTTCGCCCCGAGGTCGTGCGCGAGCGTGCGGACGTAGGTGCCTTTCGAGCAGCGCAGCACGATGCCGATTTCGGGTGACGCCCAGCGGGTGAGCGCGAACTCCATCACGCGGATAAAGCGCGGCTCGCGCACGATCTCCTCGCCTTTGCGCGCGCTCTTGTAGAGCGGCACACCGTCAATTTTCACGGCGGAAAACATCGGCG
>CAIXIZ010000007.1 GCA_903919625.1 uncultured Verrucomicrobiota bacterium | reverse complement strand
TGCCGGCGTGCTCGGCGTCCCGGATGCTGTGGAACGCCGCCGTCTGGCCCTCCACCCGCAGTTCGCCCTCATAGCTGCCGTGCGGATAGATGCCGCCGAGCAGTTTGATCAGGGTGGATTTGCCCGCACCGTTTTCCCCGCACAGGGCGTGCACTTCGCCGGCCCGCAGGTCGAAATTGACATTTTTCAGTGCAACGACCCCGGGAAATTTTTTGACGAGGTTGCGGGCTTCGAGCAGCGGGACGTCAGGCATGGACGGGTGAGGACAGTGAGCCCACCGGGTGAACCAGGCTCCGGCGCCGACTGGATCGCCAGGCCTGGCCCCGGTCCGGGGCGCGGATTACTTGAGGTCGGATGCCTTCTGGAAACCGTCGGCGACCACGGTGGCCATCATGTTGGCCTTGTCCACCGAGACGACGGGCTCGAAAATGAAGGGGACTTTTTTGAACCCGTTGTCGATGGTGGTGGTGACCACGGGGGGCTTGCCTTTGACAATGTCCACCGCGATCTGGGCGGCGTGGGTGGCGAGGGTCTTGAGCGGCTTGTAGATGGTCATGGCCTGGGTGCCACGCATGATGCGCTGGCAGGCGGCGAGTTCGGCGTCCTGGCCGGTGACGATCACCTTGCCATCAAGTTTTTCCTCGCTCAGCGCCTGGATCGCGCCGCCCGCGGTGCCGTCGTTGGAGGCGATGACCGCATCGATGTTGGTGCCGGCCTTGGTGATGGCGGCATTCATGATTTTCTTGGCGACATCGGGCTTCCAGTCCGTGGCCCAGTCCTCATGCACCACCTCGATCTTGCCGGCCTTGATGAGCGGATCCAGGATGTTGTCCTGGCCCTGCTTGAACAGCTTCGCGTTGTTGTCGGCCGGGTTGCCATAAATGCGGACGATCCTGGCCTTGCGGCCGGCGGGCAGATGCGCGACCGCGTAGCTGGCCTGCGCCTCGCCGACCTTGACGTTGTCGAAGCTCAAATAGTAATCGATGTTCGCGCCGAGAATAAGGCGGTCGTAAGCGATGACCGGGATCTTGGCGTCATTGGCCTCCTTGACGACCGCGCCGACCGCTTTGCCGTCGTGCGGCACAATCACCAGCACATCCACCTCACGGCTGATCAACGACTTGATGTTCTGAATCTGGGCGGGGTCGTTGCTGTTGGCGGACTGGACGATGACCGTGGCCCCCAGTTTCTCGGCGGCGGCGACAAAGATGTCGCGGTCGTGCTGCCAGCGCTCCTCCTTGAGGGTGTCGAGCGACAGGCCGATGACGGGCTTGTCCTTGGAGGCAAACGCGGCGGCGGCGAAGCTGACAAACGCAACCAGCGCGAAGAGGGTACGGCGCGAAAGGAGACGGTGGGTGGTCATGGGATTGAGGGAGGGGTTGGATGACAAAACGAACAGACAGCTAGACACCGGGAAACGGCGGCGGCAACACCCGTTTTTGCAGATTTTGCGGGAAACTTTTACCGCAGGAAGCCCCGCACCAGATCGTAGAGCTGCGGCGACTCCAACAGGAAGGAGTCATGGCCGAGATCCGTGTCGAGCTCGGCATAGCTGGCGCGTTTGCCCGCGCGCAGGAGTGCCAGCGCAATGGCCCGGCTCTGGCCGGGCGGAAAGAGCCAGTCGCTGGTAAAGCCGAGCACCAG
>CAIXIZ010000006.1 GCA_903919625.1 uncultured Verrucomicrobiota bacterium | reverse complement strand
GGCAAAACCGGCAGCCGGGATCGCTGGCCGGATTATTCCACCCCGTACTTAACAGGTTGGGTAGCTTTCCCCCGCGCCCGGCCCACCAGCCCAGAGCGGCCAGCAGCGCACAGACGCCGACAAACCAGTCGCCGTGCAAAGTATAAAAACTTTGCCGATGCTCCCAGCGCGAATCGCGGGTGACCTCCGCCGTAGCCGTGCCGCGAAAATAAATCGTTCCGCCTGGTGCTTGAGGATCGGTCGTGACGTTGCCGGTCCCGTCCCGCTCGACCACGGCGCGGATGTTGCCGAACTCATCAATCCAGCCGCTCCAGCCGGCATTGCCGTCGCGCAGCACCGGACGGCGCGTCTCAACCGCGCGCAACACGCTATGCGCGGCATGCTGCCAGGCCATGCCGCCCTCGCCGAACCAGCCATTGTTGGTATGGACCACCAGCACATCGGCTCCGGCCAGCACACTGGCCCGCGCCAGCGCGGGAAAAATGTCCTCGTAACAGATGAGCGTGCCGAAGGCGAGCGGCCGGCCCGACACCACCGCCTCCAGCGGCGCCGCTTCGTGGCCGTGGCCAAAATCCCCCCCGATCGGCACGACTTTCTGCAGCCAGCCCAGCAGGGCACGCAGCGGGATGTATTCGCCAAATGGGACCAGCTTGCGTTTCAGATAATCGCCGGGCTGCACGCCCGTCACCGGATCGACGGCGCTGACCGCATTATACCAGTCTTCCGTCGTGGTGCCAGGCTGAGTCTGAACGGCCAGCGTGCCCAACAGCAAAGGGACACCGGTCCGGCGCACCAGGGCCTCCGTCCAGTCGCGCAGCGTCGGATCGGCCCGCAAAGCCCAGGGAGTGCTGGCCTCGGGCCAGAGAATCACTTCCGGCCGCGTCGCGGCCGCCTGCACGGTGAGTTCCTCCAAGGTGTGGAGAATCGGCAGGCTTTGGGCGCGATCCCATTTCAATTCTTGCGGGATGTCCGGCTGCACAAAGGCCACGCGGGCCAGCGGCACCAGATACGGGGCCCGGCCAACCGCTTCGCGCACATGGACGATCAGGCAGCCCACCAGCAGGAGCATGGCCGTAATCAGCTCCGGGCTGCGGCTCCGGCCCAACTGGAGCCGCCCGTCGGTTTGATCGCGCGTGCGCTCGAAGCCCAGTTGGTGCGCCCAGGCGGCAAACCCGAGATTCATGACCAGCAGCACAAACGACACGCCGCCGGCACCGGTGTAAGCGGCGATTTGCAGGACCGCCACCCGTTGCCACTGGCTGGCGGCCAGCGGCAGCCAGGGGAAGCCGCCGAGCAGCCAGGTGTGGGTCCACTCCAACACCACCCAGCCACCCGCCAGACCTAAAATCGCGGCCAGCCGCACCAGCACCGGACGGCCGGGCAGGCGCGGCAGCAGCCACCAAATGGCGAGAAACCAAATGCCATGCCAAACCCCCAGGAACGGCCCGAGCAGAAAAAGTCCGCCCCAGGAGACATGATGCAACCAGTCCAGGATGATGGTCCAGGCCACCGCCTGGGAGCCAAGCACGGTGCCGGCAAACAGTCGGAACGCCGGCCGACGGTACGCCCACAACGACGCGGGCAGCGCAAACACATAGGCCAGCTCAGGCAGATGATACGGTGGAAAAGCCAGCACCGTACAAGCCGTCGTCAGGGCAAACACCAGCAGCGCCGTGTAGCAACCTGCCCCCTTCCACCCAGAGGCCGGTGAGGCGGCATCACGGTCGGCGGCGGGCGCGGCGGACATAAAATGATGTGGTCCGGTCACCAGCCCGTTTTAGGCGCCGTGGCAGCTCTTATATTTCTTGCCGCTGCCGCAGGGACAGGGGTCATTACGGCCGACCTTCGGGAAGGCCCGGGTCGCCGGCACCGCCTTGGGCATCGGCAGGGTGATTTCCTTTTCGGGCGCGGCGGCGGCCGGCAATGGCAGGGCGCTGGCCCCAGAACCGGCCGGGGCAGGCGGGACGAGCCGGGCGGCCTGGGCAGCGGCTTCCGGCGGATCCTCCGGACCCTGGGTGCGCGCATCGCGGCTGAGAATCCGGAGCATGTTCTCGAACACGGAGAGATTGGACGCGTTGCGAAACAGACCGGTGCAGATCTGCAGCCGGACATTGTTCATCAGCTCCTGGAAATATTTGTAGGCCTCGCCCTTGTAGGCCACCAGCGGGTCGGTCTGCCCATAACTGCGGAGGCCGACAGCCTGGCGCAAGTTCTCCATCTCGGTGAGATGCTCCTGCCAGTGATGATCGATGGCATGGATCACGACATAGCGCTCCAGCGAGCCGAGCGCCTCGGGAATCTCGACGGACTCTTTCACCGCATAGGCGGCCGAGACCTTCGCGACCACGGCCTTGGCGAGCGCGACCGGATCGGTGCCCACCAGGTCGGCCAGCTTGAGGCCGATGGGGAAGGCGCCGTTGGCCCAGCCCAGGAAGCTTTCCAGCGCCGTCTGGCTCGCCCCGCCCGGCCCGCCGACACCGGCATTTTCCAGGCGCGTGATCAGTTCCTCCTCAATCTGCTCAAAAATGATCTCCCGCGGACGTGCGGCGTGAATGGCCGCGTTGCGGATGCCATAGACCACCTCGCGCTGCTGGTTGAGCACGTCGTCGTAGGAGAGGAGCCGCTTGCGGATGGAGAAGTTCTGCTGCTCGACCTTCTTCTGCGCGCTCTCGATGGAGCGGTTGAGCATGGAATGCTG
>CAIXIZ010000005.1 GCA_903919625.1 uncultured Verrucomicrobiota bacterium | reverse complement strand
TGGCCGGCGCGCTGGGCACCCCCAGGGCCGTGCGGACAAACCCGAGCACGATCACGATGCGAGTAAAGCTCGTCATCATCATCAGCAGCGAAGGCGCAATCGTCAGCAGCGTCATCACGACGACAATCTGCACCGCCACGCTGGTCTGGCCGGACTGTTCGGAACCTTCGAGGTTGACGGCCAGCCGCCAGGGTCCGGTGTTTGCCGCGACAGGGGGGCTGCCGCCGGCTGCCGCCGGGCCGGCCGCCACGGTCCCGGAGACCGGCGCAGCGGCGGCATCCTGCGCCCGTGCCACCGGCGCAAACATCGCGCCGAAAAGCACCAGCCCGATCAGCAGCCAGAAACTATTTTTGCGCACGCGCATCGGCGGCCTCCTTCCCCTCAAGCGGCGAGAGCAACCGGATGCTCCCGGGCGCAACGCCAAGCAGGAAGCGCTGGCCGTCACACGCGGCGACCAGGAGAAATTGCCGGTTGCCCAGCGCCCGGGTCTCCTCGACGACCAATCCGCCCGTCCGCCGTGCAGTCGGCGTGACATAATTTTTCCGCCAGAGACAGAATCCGCCGGCCGCGAGCAGCACGACGGCGGTGAAGATCCACGGGCCGCCATGTCCGCCGCCGAGGGCGGCAGACGATTCCGGGCCGGCCGGACCTGCGGGAACAATCAAAGTGTCGCCCGCGCGGTCGGTGGGGGCCGGTTCGGCCGCTTTCATCGGCTGCGCCGTCTCCAAAACGGCGCAGCCGACTACCATTGACAGCCAGCGAACAACGCTGGAAAGCAGGCGGGAATGCAGTTTCACGGGGTCTTGCCGATTAATTCGGTGATTTTGAGGCCGAAGTTCTCGTCCACGACAACGACTTCTCCGTAGGCGACCAGCTTGTCGTTGACATAAAGCCCGACGGGCTCGCTGGCCCGATGCTGCAGCTGGATGACGGTGCCGGGCGCGAGTGCGAGCACCTCCTGCATCGGCAGCAGGCAGGAGCCGAGCTGGACGGTGACTTTGACTTTCACGTCAAGGACGAGATCAAGGGTGGTGGTTTCCATGGGAAGCGGGCCGCGCGACGTCGGTCGCGGGAAGTTTGCGTTGCAAAGTCACGGCGACGCGGTCGCCCTCAAGGCCGACCACGCCGCCAAATTTGGGGCTGCCATTGAGCAGAATGTTGGTCTGGTCGAGAATGCCCAGCGGCAGCTCCAGCACGTCGCCGACCTGCAGCGCGGCGAGCTCACGCAAAGGCAGCTCGCCCAGGGTCCATTCGGCGCGCACCGGGATGTTGATCAGACCATGCACAGGACGCCATTGCGCCGGAAGCGCCGGCGTGTCCGTCTCCGACTCCCTGTGGCGGCGGCTCTCCAGCGCCTTGATCAGGGGTTCGATGGTATAATATGGCACCCCGATCTGCATCATGGCCGTGCAGTCACCAAGGCCAAATTCGACCTCCAGCGCCAGGACCGCCGCATCCCGCGGTGAAGTTTGGAGGAAACGTCCGTTGCTTTCGTGTCCGATGATCTGGGGGTGAAGTTCCACCTCACCCTTCCATTGGGCACACCATTCCTCCAGCACGGCCTTGAGCACGTCCTCCAGGAGCGCGGTTTCGATCTCGGTCAGATAACGGTCGGTCTTCACCGCCTGGCCCCGCCCGCCAAGAATCCGGTCGACCAGGGTGAGCGCCAGCTGCGGGTTGAGATCAAGCACGCCAACGCCGAGCAGCGGCTCGGCCTTGAACAGGCTGATATGGGCCGGGCTCGGCAGGCTTTCGGCAAATTTGCCATAGGTCAGCGTGGTCAGCCGCGAAATTTTCAGGCTGCACTCCATCCGGAGCAACAGTGACAGCCGCGCGGCGAGGTAGCGGACAAATTCCTCATGCAGGCTGCGCAGCCGGCGCAGCTCGGCTTCGGTGAGAAACGCCGGGTTGCGAAAATCACAGGCCTCCACCCGCGTGCCGTCCTTGCCGGCGCTGCGTCGGCCGTCGGCGTGGAAGAGCGCGGGGCCGGGCGCGGTCGCCGCGGCGG
>CAIXIZ010000004.1 GCA_903919625.1 uncultured Verrucomicrobiota bacterium | reverse complement strand
GTCCTGGCCGATGAAATGGGCCTCGGCAAAACGATCCAGGCGCTGGCCCTGCTTTCGGTGGCGGGACCTGCCGCCGCCAATGAGTCATCCCGCCCCAATGCGCCGGCTCGGGGCAATCCGCCGCGCCCTCCTTCGCTGGTCATTGCGCCTGCCTCGCTGCTGGAAAACTGGCGGCGCGAAGCGGGGCGGTTTGCGGGTGCGCTCCGGGTTTTTGTCCACCATGGGGAAAAACGGCTGACCCAGGCCGCCGACTTCGCTGCGTTTGATCTGGTCATCACCAGTTACGGCACCCTGGCGCGCGACCGGGACCTGTTTGCCACCCTGGAGTTCGTGACGGTCATCGCCGACGAGGCGCAGCACATCAAGAACCGGCGGTCGCAAAACGCCGTCGCCCTGCGCACCTTGCGGGCGCGCGCACGATTTCTCCTGACCGGCACGCCGTTGGAGAATTCGCTCGATGACCTGCGCTCACTTTTTGAATTCCTGCTGCCCGGCTATCTCCAGCCGGTGCCCGCCGGGACGAGGGGAGAGGAGCGCACATGGTTCGATGCCCGCCTGTGCGCCCAAACCGCCCCCTACATTCTCCGGCGTACCAAGCGGACGGTTGCCCCGGAACTGCCGGAAAAGATTGAGCAAACGATTTGGTGTGAGCTGACGCCCGTCCAGGCCGCGCTTTACCGTGACACCCAGGGGCAAAACGAACGCGAACTGACCGGCCTCGCCGCCAACGGGGCGAGTGAAAACCGGCTGCGTTTCGCCGCACTCACGCACCTGCTCCGGCTACGGCAGATCTGCTGCGACCCGCGGCTGGTGGCCCCGCCGCCCGGCGGCCCCGGCCCCGGCTATGACGATTCGACCAAGCTCGACGCCTTTCGCGAACTGCTGGCCGAGGCATTGGACGACGGCCACCGCCTGCTGGTGTTTTCGCAGTTCACCTCGCTCCTCGCGCTGCTGCGGGCCGAACTCGATGCCCAGGATGTCGGCCATTGCTATCTTGACGGTGCGATGTCCGCCCGGGCGCGACAGGCCGAGGTGGACCGGTTTCAGGCCACCGGGGAGGTGCCGGTGTTCCTGCTCTCGCTCAAGGCGGGCGGCACGGGCCTCAACCTCACCGGCGCCGACACGGTCGTCCATTTTGACCCCTGGTGGAACCCGGCCGCCGAGGCGCAGGCGACCGACCGCGCGCATCGCATCGGCCAGACGCGCACGGTGACGGGCTACAAACTCATCGCCGCCGGCACGGTGGAGGAAAAGGTGCTGGCCCTGCAGGCCGGGAAACGCGCGCTGCTGGCCGACGTGTTTGAGGCGAGCGATGCGGCCGCGGCCAAACTGTCACTAGCCGACCTGCTGAGTCTGGCAAAGTAGCGGCTTGCTCCCCGCCGCCCCACGTTTTCACATAGCGACCAAATGGCTTACGACTGGCTCAAAGGGGTGGCGGACGAGTATGACGTGATTGTCATCGGCAGCGGGCTGGGCGGCCTGACGGGGGCCAACGTCCTCGC
>CAIXIZ010000003.1 GCA_903919625.1 uncultured Verrucomicrobiota bacterium | reverse complement strand
TCCGACGGGTGAACCCGTCAGGTCGGATGATGCTCTAACAGAGCTGCTGAAAAAACAGCGCGCGCAGTTGAAGCAAGCGAAGGAAGGAAATTTTTTGCTTCTTTTTTATAAAAAAGAAGGTTCTTTCTTGTTCTTTTTTGAAAAAAAGAACCAAAAAACTTCTATTCGCTTGGGCCGCGCCCTACTGGGCTGACCGGCTCGCCTTTTTCGGCAGCCTGCTAATGAGCGCCGAAGGTGATAAATAATGAATAGGTTGCCGCCCCGATGCCGATAACCGCGGCAATCGCACCCAACGCCTTGATCTTGGTGACAACCGAAACCGAAGCCATGACGATCGAGATCTGCAGGATGCCGGCGGCCTGATCATACTGCTCGCCGCGACGATGCGCCGCGTCACGGATTTTAGTCTGCTCGGCCGCCTTCGCGGCCAACTGCTTGCGGCCTTCCCCGCCCTGCGGATCATCGGCCATGCGGGAGGCCTCAAGTTTCATGCGGTCGATGCGCTTGCGAATCTCCGCATCCTGATTTGGCATGCTTTCCAGGATCTCGACCGTGGTGAGGTAGTTCGTCTGGCGGACGTTCTTGGCCTGGAAAAACGCCCAGGTGTCGCTGACCGCGATGTGATTGGTCATGTAGACATCGTTGACGTCGCGCATTTCGGCATCGGTGAGCGCGAGGGCAACAGCCAGCGTGGCAACAAGCACACCGACGTAGGTTGGAAAGTGATCGACCGGACCATGATGCCCCGCTCCGTGACCATGCTGGGCGTGGTGGACGTGTTCCAAGCTTTCCTGTGCATGCTCAACCGCGCTCATCGGCAAAACCCCGCATCTTCGTGTAATGATACGGCGCAGAACGTAACTCAGTGTCGTTCTTATTGCATATAGTTTTTCCCCGTCGCCTTAGACCATGATGAGTGATGGTAGGATCACTCATCATGGTCTAGCTCTTGGTTTGATCGCGTGATTCAGACCTCCGGTGATTCCACCTACGGTCATCACGCTCTAACCTCAGACACCGCGCCGGTTGAGGAAGGCCAGGCGTTCGAAGAGGTGCACGTCCTGCTCGTTTTTCAGCAGCGCACCGTGCAATGGCGGGATCGCGGCATGCGGGTCCTTGCTGCGCAGTAGCTCGGGCGAGAGGTCCTCGACCATCAACAACTTCAGCCAGTCAAGCAACTCGGACGTCGCCGGCTTCTTCTTCAACCCAGGCACATCGCGGACGCGGAAAAATACGTTCAGCGCCTCGCGCGCCAGATCCTGTTTGATATCCGGATAATGCGTCTGAACAATTCGCTCCATCGTTTCGCGATCGGGGAAACGAATATAGTGAAAGAAGCAGCGGCGCAGGAAAGCGTCCGGCAGTTCCTTCTCGTTATTCGAGGTGATGATCACCACCGGACGGTGCGTGGCGGCCACCGTCTCGCGCGTTTCATAGACATGAAACCGCATGCGATCGAGTTCGAGCAGCAGATCGTTGGGGAACTCGATGTCGGCCTTGTCGATTTCGTCGATCAACACCACCACCGGGCTGGGCGCGGCGAACGCCTCCCACAACTTGCCGCGCACGATGTAGTTGCCGATGTCGTGCACCCGGGGATCGCCCAACTGCCCATCGCGTAAACGCGAAACCGCGTCATACTCGTACAGACCCTGCTGCGCCTTGGTGGTGGACTTGATGTGCCATTCGATCAACGGATACCCGAGCGCGTCAGCCACCTCCTGCGCCAGAACGGTCTTGCCGGTGCCAGGCTCGCCCTTCACCAGCAACGGACGCTGCAACGTGACCGCGGCATTCACCGCAACCTCCAGGTCACGGGTGGCAATGTAACGCGAAGTACTCTTGAAGCCGGCCACACGGCCCTCCCCTGCAATGCGCGCGAAGTTTCGCTGCGTCTGGGGGTTGAGGCAAGCGGGTGTGTTTTGGGGGGGCGAAGGAAGGGAAGTGAGCGGAAGGGAAGGAAGGCCAGGGCTTTGCCCTGGACCCACCAAAGGCCGAGGGCCTTTGGAAACCCATTCATGAGGTGGTTGGCTCGGCGTTGGGCGTGGAGCGGCGGAGCCTAAAAGAGTCTTTGGGCTTCGCCGCTGCACGTGTGTTGGTGTTCTAGAGCGGTTTCACGCTGACTGGAAATAGCCGTCGTGCCTGAAGAAGTTAAGACACTCTTCTGGCGTGAAACGCTGAATGAGTGGCTGTAGGGTGTTCCAGAGCGCCTCAACGGTCCGGATG
>CAIXIZ010000002.1 GCA_903919625.1 uncultured Verrucomicrobiota bacterium | reverse complement strand
GCATAAGTCTTCAACGGCGGCCGGCGGACAATGTTGACCGCCCCGCCCTCGCCCATCGTCAGATGATGTGGCGGGTAAAATGACTGGGTGGACAGATCGCCCCAGGTGCCGGTGTAGCGGGTGATATGGGTGCCGTCCGCCGGCAGGCCCGGAGAATTTTCGGTGAAGCCCAGCGCCTTGGCCCGCGCCAGGGGCATGGAGTAAGTGCAGCCGAGCGCGTCGCAGTTGTCCTCGATGAGCCAGAGGTCATGGGCCCGGCAGAATTCCAGCACCGTGCCGAGGTCAAAGGGGTTGCCCAGCGCATGCGCGAGCATCACCGCCTTGGTCTTGCCGGGCACATAGGCGGCGGCGAGACGGTCGGTGCGGGCGTTGCCGGTGGCAGGATCGTTGTCGATGAAAACCGGCACCGCCCCAAACTGCACAATCGGCGCAACCGTGGTCGGAAAGCCGGCGGCCACCGTGATGACCTCGTCGCCGGGCCGGATGCGTTTGTGCCCCGGAAGCTTGTGGCTGGTGAGCGCGGAAAACGCCACGAGGTTGGCCGACGAACCGGAGTTGACCAGCAACGAGTGTTTCACCCCGAGAAACCCGGCCAGCTCCTTCTCGAACGCCTCGCCCTCGGGTCCGAGCGTGAGCCAGAAATCGAGCGTCGCGCCGACGGCCGCCTCCACCTCGTCCTCGGTGAACACCCGGCCGGCGTAAGGCACGGTGGTTGTGCCGGGTGAAAACGGCACGGCGTTTTCGGCCCCGGGACGGTTGGCCTGGTGTGTCTGCGCGGAGTACAGGCGGGTGAGGCGCAGAATCTCGGCTTTCAGTTCAGCAGGAGACATTTTGTGAGGAAATGCGGAATTCGGAATGCAGATTGCGGAATATTTAATTCAGAAACCATGAAGCCAGGAGGATGGGCAATGATGAAGGGTGAAATATGAAGGATGAAGGGCTGAACCATTCCGCAATCCGCATTTCAAACTCCGGTTTCTGGTTTCCTGGCTTCTGAATTAAAATTTCATAACTTCGCGTTCATTCGTGTCCATTCGCGGTTAAACTTGCCTTAGAGTCCGAACCATTCCGCATTCCGAAATCCAAATTCCAAATTTTCAGCCATCCTTTGTCCTTTGTCCTTTGTCCTTTTCCTGGTTTCCTGGCTTCTGAATTAAATTTCAAAATTCCGCATTCCGAAATCCCCATTCCGCATTTCACCATGCTTCATGGTAAAAAGCTCAGGTCTGGGCCCAGGGCAGTTTGGCCGTCTGGGCGGCGGCGGTGTAGTCGGCGATTTGCGCACACGTCTGCGCGGGGGCGGCGGTGGCATCGGTGGCGGTCGAGCGATACCACGTCACCGTCTGCTCAATCGCGCGGGGGAAATCCCAGACCGGCTGCCACTGCAGCAGATGAAACGCCTTGTCGGTGGTGAGATTCAGCAGCTTCGCCTCGTGGACGGCATGCGGATCGCTTTTGTCCTCCCAGTGTCCGGCCCAGTGCAGCAGAATTTCCTGCACCAGCGCGGCCACCGTCCGGTTGGAGCCCAACGCCGGTCCGAAATTGAAGGCGGCGGCGTAGGACGCCGCCGGGAAGTGAAAGGCATCCGGCCGATGGGCCGACAGCGCGGCTCCCAGCCAGAGATAGCCGCTGAGCGGCTCCAGCACATGCTGCCAGGGGCGGGTGGCCGTCCTGTTGCGCACGGGGATGGATTCACCGCGGGCCAGCGCGCGGATGCAATCGGGCACGATGCGGTCCAGCGACCAGTCGCCGCCGCCAATCACATTGCCGGCGCGGGCCGAGGCGAGTTTCACCGAGGAACCAGGTGCCGAGAAAAACGAGCGGCGGTACGCGGCGATCACGAGTTCGGCCGCTCCTTTGGACGAACTGTAAGGATCATGGCCGCCCAGCGGATCTTCCTCCCGGTAACTGTGCACCCACTCCCGGTTCTCGTAGCATTTGTCGGTGGTGACGGCCACCACCACACAAGGCCGGCCGGCGAGCCGGACCGCTTCGAGGACATGGGCGGTACCCATGACATTGGTCGCATAAGTCTCGACCGGCTGCTCGTAGGACAGGCGGACCAAGGCCTGCGCGGCGAGATGGAACACGAAGTCGGGCCGGGCTTCCTCCACAACCCGGCGGACGACTGCGAGATCGCGAATGTCCCCCTCGACATGCCGCAGACGCTGGCGCAATCCGAGCTGGTCGAAAAGTGCGGGTGAGGTGGAAGGAGGGAGGGCCAGGCCGGTGACCTCGGCGCCAAGCGTGAGCAGCCACTCGGCCAGCCACGCGCCCTTGAAACCGGTGTGACCCGTGACCAGGACGCGCTTGCCGCGATAAGTATTGGCGAAGGACATGCAGGAAATGCGGATTTCGGAATTTGGATTTCGGAGTTATTAATTCAGAAACCAAGAAACCAGGGATCGGAGAATGGATTGTTAAATGCGGATTGAGGAATTCGGATTTCGGAATGCGGAATATTTAAGAGGGAAGCCAG
>CAIXIZ010000001.1 GCA_903919625.1 uncultured Verrucomicrobiota bacterium | reverse complement strand
GGTCGAGGTGGCCGAGATTGCCGATGGCACGGTAAAAATCGAATCCTTCGCCCGCGAGCCTGGCTACCGCACCAAGATCGCGGTGGTGACCACCGACCCGAAGGTGGATCCGGTCGGCGCCTGCGTGGGCGCCCGGGGCGCCCGGGTCAAGACCATCGTGCGTGAGCTGAACGGCGAGAAAATTGACATCATCAATTACTTTGCCGATCCGAAGCAGATGCTGCTGGAGGCGTTTAAGCCGGCCGTGCCGCGCGAAGTGCAGATCGACGAGAAAAACCACCGCATACTGCTGAAGGTGGCGGAGGAGGATCTCGCCCTCGCCATCGGCAAGAAAGGCCAGAACGCGCGCCTGACCTCGCGCCTGATCGGCTGGAAGCTCGACATCGAGGAGTACAAGGCCGAATCGAATGACCCGCGGGCCACCGCCATTTCGGCCTTGGTGCGCACCTTTGGTCTCGACGCCGCCATTGCCGGCCGGCTCGTCGCCATCGGGATCAATTCCCCCGGCGCATTTGAGGGGGTTTCCGCCGACGACCTGGTCGGCTCCGGATTTACCGCCGATGAGGCCAAAGCGATTATCGCCCGTGTGGGAGGCGCGGAAACGCCCGCCGCATGAGCATCCGCATTCACGAGCTCGCCCGCAAAATCGGCAAGGACAACAAGGAATTGATGTCCTTGCTGAAGGCGCGCGGGCATGACGTGAAGTCGGTCTCCAGCACGATCAGCAACATTTACGCGGAGGCGATTGAGCAGGAATTTGGTGTGGTGCCCGAGGTCGCGGCGCCCGTCACCGCCCCCGTTCCGGTGCCAGCGGCCCCGGTTGCCCCGCCTCCCGCAGAACCGGCCCCTGCTGCGAGTTTCGTCAAGCTGCCTCACGCCGGGATGGTGAAAAGTGCGCAGGATGTCGCCGAGACGCGGGCCAAGGAGGCGGCCGCCAAGGCCGCCGCGGCCAAGGTGTCTGCGCCCCGGCCATTGCCGTCCGCTCCGGCGGTGGCCCTGACCCCGCGCACCCTCGCGGCGCCGACCCCTGCGCCCCGGCCATTGCACTCGGCTCCGCCGCCGGTGCAGCCGCCCGCCGCCGCCCGGCCGCGCCCCGCGCCACCCCTGTTACGCCCCCAAGTTTCCAGCCCGGTGGCACCCCCGCCCATCGCCCGCAGCCCCACGCCGCCTCCGCCGGTGGCAATGGCCTCGCGCTCGCCCAAGCTGCCTCCGGCCATTGTCACCGCGCCCGCCGCCTCGGCCCTCACGGTCACCCCCCCGGCCCAGACGGCCACCATCACCACCGAGGGCGATGTCAAAATCATCCATCTCAAGTCACCGGTCATTGTGCGCGACTTTGCGACCGCGCTCGGGCTGAAACCCTTTAAGCTGATCTCCGAGCTCATGGAGATGGGGATCTTTGCCGCGATGAACCAGACGATCGAGGAGACGGTCGCGGCGAAGGTCGCCGAGAAGCACGGCTTTCTGCTCGACATCAAGCACCGCGGCGAAACGCCGCCGCAGCTTTCGCCCAAGGACAAGGAGACCGACCGCAAGAAGAAGGCTGATGAGGACGAGGTCAAAAATCTCGCGCCGCGGCCGCCGGTGGTCTGTATCCTCGGTCACG